>JBIODP010000001.1:0-39816 GCA_044445195.1 Burkholderiales bacterium
CGTTTTTCCACTTTGCCGCCGTCTGTGTCTTGATCGATTCCGTTGCCAGGGTCAAGTCGGTAGCAACGCAAACCAGCGTGGCGGGCTGGCAGGTGGTGGCGAGCGTATCGAGCAACGGGGCGTTACGGTAGGGTGTTTCGATGAATAGCTGGGTTTGCCTGTCTTGCCGTGAGCGTTCTTCCAGTTCTTTAATGCGTTTGGCGCGTTGCTGAGGGTCAACCGGCAGGTAGCCGTTGAATGCAAAACTTTGACCGCTCAAGCCGCTGGCCATGACCGCTAGCAGCAGCGACGATGGGCCGACCAGCGGCCTGACGAGTATGCCGCGCGCATGCGCCAGACGCACAAGGTTGGCGCCGGGGTCGGCTACTGCAGGCACGCCTGCATCTGAAATCAGGCCCGCATCATGGCCCGCCAGTAGCGGTTCAAGCAGCGCCGGCAGCATTGCCGTCGGAGTATTGATATTGAGTTCGGCGATATCGATTTCCTGCAGCGGCTTCGTCAACGGGTTATTCAATGCAATCAGCTTGAGGAAGGCGCGCGTGGTTTTCGCATTTTCGGCAATGAAATAGCAGATTCCGGAGGCGATGGCCTGCACATCGGCAGGAATAATATGCGAGAGCGCATCGGTTCGGCCTGCATCGGCGGGGCCGAGCGTATTGGGGATCAGGTAAAGTATGCCGGGCATGATTTTATCGGGCAGCAAGGGGTCGTCAGAGGGAAAAAAAGGATACGCCGGCCTGCCGCAGCATGCCGGTCAACGCAATTAACGGCAGTCCGGTGAGCGCGGTCGGGTCGGTGCTTTCTATTTTGTCGATGATGGCTATGCCCAGCCCCTCATTCTTGGCGCTGCCGGCGCAATCGTAAGGTTGCTCGATGCGCAGGTAAGCATCCAGTTCATGATCCGGCAGGTTGCGGAAAGTTACGCTGGTTTGCACATTGTCGAGTTGCATGGCCAGAGCGGCATCGGGTTCGCGGCTATCCCACAAGCATAGCGCCGTGTGGAAAACGACGCGTCGCCCGCGCATTTTCTGCAATTGTTCGAGCGCCCTTTCATGCGATCCGGGTTTGCCGATTTGCACGCCATCCAGGGTTGCTACCTGGTCTGAACCGATCACCAGGGCACCGGGTGCCAGTGACGCCACGGCAACGGCTTTTTGGCGAGCAAGCCGCAATGCGGTTGCTTCCGGCATTTCTCCGCGCAGAGGGGTTTCATCGACATGTGGCGTCATTGCCTTGAACGGAAGGCGCAGACGAGATAACAGTTCCTGCCGGTATTTGGAGCCGGAAGCAAGAATGAGGAGAGGCTGTCCAGAAGGTTTTAGCATTATTTTGCAGCGAAAGGATGAATTAGAATGAGGCAGAACTATTTATTTGTTATTTTTATAGCAATAATGATCATTGGCAAAATGCCTATAGGGTAATATACAACACGGTAATGCAGCGATTTTGAATCAAACTGCGCTAACACTTTGACTAATAAGGGGAAACCCTGTTATTATCGCAGGCTTTCCAAGTTCGGCCTCCTATGAATGCATTTGTGATCGACACGTTTGAATTTAGTCGGCTCAAAGAGCGCCGTGAAGGTGAGCTTGCGGTTGCCGGTTTTGCCCGGTTGGTGGAAGAATTGGCAGAACCATCCGGCGTGGTTCGGTGGGTTTTGCAAGGCGGGACGGATTCGGCAGGGCATCCGCAACTGGCGTTGTCGGTGTCTGCAACGGTGCAGTTGATGTGCCAGCGTTGCCTGTTGCCGTTTGCGTTCGAGGTCGCTTCTCAGTCGGTGCTGGTTCTTGCCCGGGATGAGGCTGCAGCCGATGAAATCGATGCGATGCTGGCCGACGATAGCATCGATGTGATTGTTGGCGGCAAGGCGATGAATATTCTTGAGTTGATTGAAGATGAAGCCTTGCTGACCATACCGCTGTCGCCCAGGCATGCAATTTGCCCCGATCAGGTCGGGCAGGATGTGGAGGCGGCGGCAAGCGTGAAAAGAACCTCGCCGTTTGAAGTGCTCAAAAGCAAGCAGTAAGGTTGGTCAATAAGCTGGGCAAGAGGAAAGTTTGTCAGGGGTTATCGGCTTGCCGGTGAGCCGGCAAGCCGAATATGTTAAAATTTTATAACTTTAGGTTTAGGAGTTACCATGGCAGTCCAACAAAACAAGAAGTCCCCATCCAAGCGCGGCATGCATCGGTCGCACGATTTCCTGGTTGCTCCGCAATTGGCGGTAGAACCGACTACCGGCGAAACCCATATGCGTCACCATATCAGCCCGAATGGCTTTTATCGTGGCCGTAAGGTGCTCAAGACCAAGAACGACGAGTAATCTTCATCGTCGACAAGTCTTGACTTTGCGTGCCAAGCCCTCAACTTGACGCCGCTTTTCCATATGCTGAAACAGCGCGTTATGTCATTGTGAATCAAGCCGGTCCCGGCCCATAATATGGTTGGATTGAGGCACTGAATCAAAACAATGACAATTAAAATATCAATCGACTGCATGGGTGGGGATCACGGGCCATCGGTTACCGTTCCTGCGGCCATTTCATTCGTCAATGCCGAGTCTGAGGCCGAGCTTGTGCTGGTCGGGCTGCAAGAGCAGATACGCGCTGAGCTGAAAAAGCACAAGGCGAGCAATCATCCGCGCCTGTCTGTGCTGCATGCATCTGAAGTTGTCACGATGGATGACCCGCTCGAAATCGCGTTACGCCGCAAAAAGGACTCGTCGATGCGTGTGATGGTCGGCTTGCTCAAGGATGGGCAAGTCCAGGCCTGCGTTTCCGCCGGTAATACCGGCGCGCTGATGGCGATATCGCGCTATGTATTGAAGACCTTGCCCGGTGTCGACCGCCCGGCCATTTGCACACTGATCCCCAATCAAAAAAACAAGCCCACCTACATGCTCGACCTGGGAGCCAACGTCGATTGCGAAGCCCGGCATTTGCATCAATTCGCCTTGATGGGCGCAGCGCTTGTTTCCGTGCTGGAGGGAAAACCCAAGCCGACCGTCGGCTTGCTCAATGTCGGCACAGAGGATATCAAGGGCAACGATGTCGTTAAGCAAACCGCCAGCCTGTTGCGTGCCGACCATGAAAAAGGACGCCTCAATTTTTACGGAAATGTAGAAGGCGACGACATTTTCAAGGGCACAACCGACATTGTCGTCTGCGACGGCTTTGTCGGCAACATCGTGCTGAAGGCATCGGAAGGCCTGGCGGGATTCCTCAAGACGGTTTTGACGAATGAACTCAAAAGCAATCCGCTCAACATGTTGGGGGCGTTGATCGCGCGCGGGGCGCTCAAGGCGATTTCCGAGCGCATGAATTCCTCTCGTTATAATGGAGGCAGTTTGCTGGGGTTGCGCGGACTGGTTTTCAAGAGCCACGGCGGCGCTAACGCCTATGGCTACGAGTGGGCAATCCGGCGCGCATTCGATGCTGCCAAGCTGAATGCGCTGGCGCAAATTGCCAGCGCTGTCGCGGCGCTGATGCCGGATGCCGAAACGACAACCGCTGCTTCAGGCCAGAATACGGCTGCCGACCTCAGCGAGCATAAAACTGCATGAGCCTTCACAGCAAAATTATTGGTACCGGCAGTTATTTGCCGCCCAAGCGTGTGACGAACAATGATCTGGTGGGGCAACTGGCAAAAAAAGGGATTGATACCTCGGATGAGTGGATCGTGTCGCGCAGCGGCATTTCTGCCCGTCATTTTGCCGAGGCGGGCGTGCCCGCGAGCGATTTGGCGATAGAAGCCGCTACGCGCGCGTTGCAGATGGCCGCGCTCTTGCCCAACGATATCGATCTGATCATTGTTGCAACGTCGACGCCGGATCATATCGGTGGTTTCCCCAGCACTGCGTGCGTGGTGCAACGCAAGCTGGGCATTACCAACGGCTGTGCGGCGTTCGATGTGCAGGCGGTATGCAGCGGCTTTATTTACGCGGTCTCGATTGCCGACAGTTTCATCAAATCGGGAGCGCACCGGAACGTATTGATTATCGGTGCCGAAATATTTTCCCGTATACTGAACTTCGAAGATCGTTCTACCTGTGTGCTGTTCGGCGATGGCGCTGGCGCAGTCGTCATGACCGCTTCCGGCGAGCCCGGCATACTTGCAGCCAAATTGCATGCGGACGGCAGCCAGGCAAGCATCCTGTGCGTGCAGGGCAGTGTCGGCGGCGGCATATTGGAGGGGAACGGATTTCTGTATATGGATGGACCGGCAGTGTTTAAACTGGCGGTGTCGGTACTTGATAAAGTTGCCAATGAGGTTTTGCGCATGGCTGGCATGAGCGCGTCGCAAATCGATTGGCTGGTTCCGCATCAAGCTAATTTTCGCATCATGCAAAGCAGCGCAAAAAAACTGGGTTTGCCTTTGGAACGCATGGTGGCGACGGTCGGCGAGCATGGCAATACTTCTGCGGCATCGATACCGTTAGCGCTCGATACCGCCGTTCGCGATGGACGCATCAGGCCTGGGCAAAACATCCTGATGGAAGGCGTAGGCGGCGGATTGACCTGGGGTGCGGTGCTGGCGCGGATGTAATGCTGGAGCGATGCCGTATTATATTGATTTGGCAATATTCAACCGGGCAGGCTGGGCTGCAAAGCCCAACGACAGCGATGGCAAAACATAAACTGAAAGCAGAATGACTAAAAATAGCATGACTAAATTCGCCTTTGTTTTTCCCGGTCAAGGTTCGCAAGCCGTTGGCATGCTGAATGGCTTTGCAGAGTGCGCCGAAGTCCGGCAAACGCTCGCCGAAGCATCTGAATGCCTGCATCTCGACATGGGGAAATTGATTGCGGAAGGCCCTAAAGAAGAGCTTGATCTCACTACCAACACGCAGCCGGTCATGCTGACTGCAGCCGTTGCCATTTACCGTGCATGGATTGCCGCTGGCGGCGCTGAACCGGCCATCGTCGCCGGCCATAGCCTGGGCGAGTATTCGGCGCTGGTTGCGGCCGGTGTTATCGCATTCTCGGATGCGTTGCCGCTGGTGCGTTTTCGCGCCCAGGCCATGCAGGAAGCCGTGCCCGTCGGGCAGGGCGGGATGGCGGTTATTTTAGGACTGGCGGACAACGATGTGCGTGCAGCCTGCGCGGAAGCCGGGCAGGGTGAAGTGGTCGAAGCGGTTAATTTCAATACGCCGGCGCAAGTCGTTATTGCCGGACACACTCGCGCAGTGGAACGCGCCTGTGAAGCTGCCAAGGCCAGGGGCGCCAAACGCGCGCAGGCATTGGCGGTATCGGCGCCTTTTCATTCGTCGCTGTTGAAGCCGGCGTCGGATCGCCTGCGCGACTATTTGGCAAACGTGCCCTTCACCGTGCCGCACATTGCATTAATCAACAATGTTGATGTCGCGGTGCTTTACAATGTCGACGACATCAAGGATGCGCTGGTGCGGCAGGCTGCCTGCCCGGTACGGTGGGCGGAGACCGTTCAGCGCATGGCAGCGGAGGGGGTTTCGCATGTTATCGAATGCGGGCCCGGAAAAGCATTGACCGGAATGACCAAACGCATTAATGGCGCTTTGATCGGCGATGCAATTGTCGATCCGGCATCCCTGGATAAAGTTCTGGAGCTATTGAAGTGACTATTACGCCCCCTGATTTGCACAACCAGATTGCACTGGTTACCGGCGCATCGCGCGGCATCGGCTGCGCCATTGCTCAGCATTTGGCCAAAATGGGCGCTAAAGTGATCGGCACCGCAACGTCCGAATCCGGCGCCCAGGCAATTTCCGGTTATTTGAATGCGATTGCGCCAGGCAGCGGCAAGGGCGTGGTGCTAAACGTCAACGATGCAGCGGCTTGCGCTGAGCTGATCGATGCGATACAGAAGGAATGGGGGAGCGTTACCATTCTGGTTAATAATGCCGGTATTACACAGGATCAATTGGCGATGCGCATGAAGGAAGAGGAGTGGGATGCGGTGATTGCCACGAATCTGACAGCGGTAGCGCGCCTGTCGCGTGCCGTATTGCGCGGGATGATAAAAGCCAAACATGGGCGTATCATTAACATTACGTCGGTTGTCGGCTCTGCCGGAAACGCCGGGCAAATGAATTATGCTGCCGCCAAAGCCGGCGTGGCGGGCATGAGCCGGGCGCTGGCGCGCGAGATCGGCAGCCGTAATATTACGGTTAACTGCATCGCGCCCGGCTTTATCGATACGGATATGACAAAAGCCCTGAGCGAGCAGCAAATAACCGGGTTATTGCAACAAATTCCGCTGGGGCGTTTCGGCTTGCCGGAGGATATTGCCGCTGCAGTGGGTTTTCTGGCATCCTCGCATGCGGCGTATATTACCGGGTCGACCTTGCACGTCAATGGCGGGATGTATATGAGCTGAATAAATAAGCTGAATAAATTCGAGCGTCTTTTTTCAGGCATCTTTTGATTAAAATTAAAGCCTGAATGAATGTAAATGTTAAAAGTAAATTTTTATTGCGCAAACCTGCTAAAATGCGCGCACTTTCTGAAGCACTCATCACTGGAGCCATAACATGTCAGATATTGAACAACGCGTTAAAAAAATTGTTGCTGAACAACTCGGCGTTGCCGAAGCCGATATTAAAAACGAATCGTCGTTTGTCGATGATCTCGGCGCCGACTCGCTCGACACGGTCGAGTTGGTCATGGCTCTGGAAGATGAGTTCGAAATGGAAATTCCTGACGAACAGGCTGAGAAAATCACCACTGTGCAGCAGGCGATCGATTACGCCAAGGCCCACGTCAAGGCCTGAGCTGCTTTGATCGACTCTGGGAGAATCGCTTGAGCCGCTCACAACAACGTCGTGTCGTTATTACCGGTTTGGGTGCCATTTCCCCAGTCGGCAATACGGTTGCCGAAACGTGGAGTGCGATAACCGAAGGTAAATCGGGTATTGCGAACATCACTAAATTCGATGCAACGCCATTTACCACGCATTTTGCCGGTGAAGTAAAAGGCTTCAATATCGAGGATTACATCCCCGCTAAAGAAGCGCGCCATATGGATACCTTTATTCACTATGGCATGGCGGCCGGCATGCAAGCCATGCAAGATAGCGGTTTGGCGGTGACGGAAGCCAATGCGGATCGCATCGGTGTGATAATCGGTTCCGGCATCGGCGGCTTGCCGTTCATTGAGGAAACGCATTCAGAATTAATCAGTCGCGGCCCGCGCCGGATCAGCCCGTTTTTTGTGCCGTCTTCCATTATCAACATGATATCCGGCAATCTGTCGATCAAATACGGCTTGAAAGGGCCGAATTTGGCAATCGTGACAGCTTGCACTACCGGTTTGCACTGCATTGGCGCTGCCGGGCGGTTGATTGAATATGGCGATGCCGACGTCATGATCGCGGGCGGCGCAGAATCGACTATTTCGCCATTGGGGTTGGGCGGCTTTGCTTCGGCAAGAGCGCTGTCGACGCGCAACGACGACCCTGCTACTGCCTCCCGCCCGTGGGACAAGGACCGTGACGGTTTCGTGCTGGGGGAAGGGGCCGGTGTCATGCTGCTGGAAGAGTACGAGCATGCGAAGGCCCGGGGCGCAAAAATATATGCCGAACTGCTGGGTTTCGGCATGAGCGCCGACGCTTATCACATGACGGCGCCGCTGGAAGATGGCGATGGGGCGCGGCGCTGCATGATCGGGGCGTTGAAGAATGCTGAAATCAATGCCGATCGGGTCGACTATGTGAATGCACACGGAACTTCAACGCCGTTGGGCGATCTGGCTGAAACGATCGCCATCAAGCGCGCGCTGGGAGATCATGTAAAAAACGTTATTGTCAACTCCACAAAATCCATGACCGGTCACCTGTTGGGTGGAGCGGGAGGATTGGAGGCGGTCATCACGGTCCTGGCGGTGCATAATCAACTATCGCCGCCAACCATGAATATTTTCAATCAGGATCCGTTGTGCGATCTCGATTATTGTGCCAATGCAGCACGCGCGATGCCCATTAATATTGCGATGAAGAATTCGTTTGGTTTTGGCGGAACCAACGGGACACTTATTTTCGGCAAAGTTTAGCTCAATCGGCAACAGGTTGAGCATCACCGGTCTCCAAATTTGCCATGTCGATCGCTGTCTCGGTAGTGGTTAAACCATCCAGGCTGCTATTCATTCTGGTCGCCGGGATATGTCTGGGAGCGGCCTTGGTCGGGGTGTCGGTCGGCTTGGGGGTCGTGGGTGAATTGCCGGTCTGGGAGCGGACGCTCTATGCCGGTTTTTGCATTTTTCTTGCATTAGCGGGATTGGTCCGCACTGCTCGCCGCAGAAAAACTTTTCATGTCGATATTTCCGGTACCGGACAAATCCGTCTGCGTGCCGAGGGTCAAAGTTTATCCTTTGCTCGGATGCAAGAACCGAATGACGACGGACTGTTGGTAAAATTGCTGGCCGACTCGACGATATGGCCGCGTTTTCTATTGCTGCGCTTGCGCGCAGAGGATGGACGCATTCATATCGTGCCGATTTTGCACGATTGTTTGCCGGAAGAGCCCTTCAGGGCTATCTCAGTCGCTTGCCGGTGGATAGCCGCGCACAATTTTGTCCAATAAAGTTATCCAATAAAGCATAATTCAAGTTTTTGAATTGAACTAAGTGCTTTATAGCCGGTCTCTATCAGAGGCTAGCGTATGTTGCAATAAGACAAGGGAATGGGGATTGACGACAGAACGCGAAATTGATCAACTGCTGGTTGAGCGTGTTCAGCGCGGTGACAAAAAAGCGTTTGAGCTGTTAGTGATCAAATACCAACGGAAATTGTTGCGGCTAGTGTCGCGGCTTGTGCGCGACCAAGCGGAAGCAGAAGACGCCGTGCAAGAAGCATTTATCAAAGCCTATCGGGCAATACCGCAGTTTCGCGGCGATTCGGCGTTTTATACCTGGTTGTATCGCATCGGCATCAACACAGCAAAGAATTATCTGGTGACACAAGGTCGGCGTGCCCCTACCTCGACTGAAGCAAATTCAGAAGAAGCGGAAACTTTTGACGACGGCGAGCAACTAAGGGATATCAACACCCCCGAATCGATGTTGGCAACCAAGCAAATTGCGGCAACGGTTAACACGGCAATGGATGCGTTACCGGAAGAGTTGCGGGTTGCCATTACGTTGCGTGAAATCGAGGGCCTGAGTTACGATGAAATCGCCGAGGCGATGGGCTGTCCGATCGGGACCGTTCGGAGCAGAATATTCAGGGCGCGCGAGGCTGTTGCGGAAAAATTAAGACCCTTGCTTGGCACGGCTCTCGACAAGCGATGGTGAAGGTAAAAATAAATAAAAAGCGGTAAAAATATAATAGGGGTTAGGGATTGACTTGGCTGGCATGAGGTAGTGATGAATACGAAGAATATGACCCAAGAGCAAATTTCGGCGTTGATCGATAATGAGTTGCCGGACGAACATCTGGAGTTTGCGTTGGCTGCATTGCGTCAGGCGGATGGACGTGCATCGTGGGATGTTTATCATCAAATCGGCGATGTCATGCGGTCCGATGAGATGGCGCATGCGTTTAGTCCGAATTTTGCAGCGCGGTTGATGGAGCGACTTGATGCGGAACCGACCGTCGTTGCGCCGATGGTTAAGCCGATTCGAATAGAACAACCCATGCTTGCTGCGGGCGGCGCTGCGCCGAGAAGGTCCGGCACATCATTCAAACGCCTCGTCATTCCGAGCGCTGCCGCTGCAGTAGCCGTCGTAGCTTTGATTGCCAACCCGCAACTAAGAATGGCGATCAATGGCGGCGCCAGCCAGTATGCGGCGGAGTCTGCCGCAGCAGTATCCCGTGATCACCCGGTATCGTCATATGCAACGCTGGCGGCTGCATCCTCGCAAAACATGAACGCGGGAGCGGCAGTGCCAGACAGAGTTATTTTGCGCGACCCGAGAATCGACGAATACTTGTTGGCGCATCAGCGATTTTCGCCATCCTTGTATGGCACCGCACAATATGCGCGATCGGCAATGTTCGTGGCGGATGCCGATAAATGATTGCTATGTGGCAGACCAAGCTTTTGTGGAAGCTTGCCATTGTTTCGTTTGGCCTGATGGGATTAACAGCGTCTGCCGATACTGTTGATCCGTTAGTCGACAGACGCGATGCGCAGATGTGGTTGAAGAAGATTCAATCGGCGGCGCAGAAGCTTAATTATTCCGGCATCTTCATTTATCAACAGGCCAATCAGGTGCGTGCTTCGCGCATCACCCATGTGGTGGATGGCAAAAGCGAGCTTGGGAAATTGGAAATTCTGGATGGCAAGCCGCGCGAGTATATTCGTCGCGACGAAGAAGTTGCCTGTTATATCCCGGAAAGTCGAACCGTCCTGATTGACAAACGCTACACGCCGGATTTTTTCCCTGCGATACCGATGGCGAATTCTTCCGATCTGGCTGACCATTACGACCTTAAAAAAGCGGGAAGCGGGCGCGTAGCCGGGTATGATTGCCAGACTATCGCACTGGAGCCGAAAGATAATTTGCGTTACGGCTACCGGTTGTGGGCAGAGAAAAATACCGGTTTGTTGTTGCGCGTGCAGACTGTCAACGAGCGAAATACGGTGGTCGAGCAAATTACTTTTGCGCAGGTTGCCATAGGCGGATTCGACAAAAACAGTGTGAGACCCAGTTACGCCAACATAGGAGGTTGGCATGTTGAAAGCACGTCGACGACCCAGGAAAATTTGTCTGGCTGGTCGGTGAAAACGGTGCCGCCGGGGTTCAGGAAAATTCATGAGTTGAAGCGACTGGTGCCCGATAATCCTGTTCCCAATTTGGCTGGGAACGGCGTTTCCGCACAGCATGAAATATCGCAAATGGTTTTTTCGGATGGACTGGCAGCGATTTCGGTTTTTATCGAGCCCGGATCGCAAAGTCGCATCGAAGGCTCCATGCAACAGGGAGCAATCAATATCGTCGGTAAGCGTCAGGGCGACTTTTGGCTTACTGTCGTTGGTGAAGTGCCTTCCGCTGCAATCAGACAAGTTGCCAATTCAATTGAATTCAAACCCAAATAGTGAATAACTCAATGGTCATGCTATGAAAACAATTCCATTATCTTTAAGGTTGTCGCTTTCCAAAACATTATTGACTTTGTTATGCAGCGCGGCCGGCGCATTTTTTGTACCGGTTGTAGTTGACGTTGCGCCGCACGCGAATGCCGCATCCGCCGCCGCAGTGCTGCCGGACTTTACCGATCTGGTCGAGAGGACAGGTCCTGCCGTAGTCAACATACGCACGACGCAGCGGCTGAAGCAAGGGATGCCAGGACTGAATCGAGGAGAGCCTGGCGACGATGATGAACAGATGCAGGAATTTTTCCGGCGATTCTTCGGTGCGCCGATGCCGCCGCAGTTGCTGCCGAGGCATCCGCATGGCCGCAAAGAGCAGCCACAGGATCAGGAGCAGGAGCAAGAGGTGCCGCACGGTGTGGGTTCCGGATTTATTATTTCCTCCGACGGTTATGTGATGACTAACGCGCATGTTGTGGATGATGCAGATGAAGTATATGTGACGCTGACCGACAAGCGCGAGTTCAAGGCAAAAATCATAGGCGCAGACCGGAATTCCGACGTTGCGTTAGTCAAGATCGACGGCGCCAATCTGCCGCGATTGACTTTGGGCGCATCGGACAAGATCAAGGTGGGGGAATGGGTAATTGCCATTGGCTCTCCGTTTGGTCTGGAAAATACCGTGACCGCAGGCATTATTTCGGCCAAGGCGCGCGACATTGGCGATTACCTGCCATTAATCCAGACCGATGTGGCCGTCAACCCGGGCAATTCCGGTGGGCCGTTGATCAATATGCGCGGTGAAGTGGTCGGTATCAATTCACAGATTTTTAGCCGTTCCGGCGGTTATATGGGCATTTCTTTTGCCGTGCCTATCGATGAAGCATTACGTGTCTCCGACCAGCTGAAAGCAGCAGGCAAGGTGACCCGCGGCCGTATTGGCGTGCAAATTCAGGATGTCACCAAGGAAGTGGCAGACTCCCTGAATTTGCCAAAGGCGCATGGCGCTTTGGTTGGGAGGGTGGAGCCTGGCAGCCCGGCTGAAAAAGGCGGGGTCGAGGCAGGCGATATTATCGTCAAATTCAACGGCACGGCTATTGAGGCATCAAGCGATCTGCGTCGGCTTGCCGGTAGCACCAAGCCTGGCACGCGCATTACCTTGACAGTCTGGCGCAAGGGAACGAACCGCGATATTGTCGTCACTCTGGCTGAGATGGAGTCCGAAAAGCTGGCAAAAAAGGGTGAGCGGAAACAAAAGGAAAAGGCGGAGCAGCTCAGCAATTCACTGGGACTGATTACCAGCGACTTGACTGACGAACAAAAGAAGGACATGAAGGTCGATCACGGCGTGGTGGTCGAGAATGCCGAAGGGGTGGCCCAGCGGGCAGGAATTCGTCCCGGCGACGTCATTCTGCGCTTGAAAGACACGGACATCAAAGACGTCAGGCAATTTAATGCGTTAGTCGCCAAGCTTGATACGAAGAAGGCGGCAGTGTTGCTGGTGCTGCGTGGTGACTCGTCGCAATTCGTATTAATTAAGCCGAACGCGCAGTAAGCGCCTTCAAGACCGCAGATCGGGTCTGGCTGCGGTCTTTTTATGAGCATGCATTTTACGCTCTATTCACGGGGCTATTGTCACCTGTGCGACGACATGCTGCAGGCGCTGCAGGCGTTTGGGATCACGCAGGCATTCACGATTGAGGTGGTGGATGTCGACGCCGATGCAGTGCTCGTTGCACGGTATGACGAATGGGTGCCGGTGTTGATGGCAAGCAGGGATGGCGAGCCGCCTGTGCAGCTATGCCACTATTTCCTGGACGAGCCCAAGCTGCGGGCATTTCTTGAAAGTTGATCGGCGGCCTCGCGTAGTGCCAGACTGGCGATGCCTGCGCTCAGAACCTTGATGCGTTCTCTCTGCTCACTCATATTAGCACGGGCTTTCCCCTCTAAAATCCGGTAAAATGCCAGTATCGAATATCCTTCGGCAACAAGGCGCTCTTGAGCGCTTTTTTTGTAATTGCAATTTAGTTAATGAATAATATCCGTAATTTTTCTATTATCGCTCATATCGACCACGGTAAATCCACGCTCGCAGATCGCATTATCCAGTTATGCGGAGGCTTGTCCGATCGTGAAATGGAAGCCCAGGTGCTGGATTCAATGGATCTCGAACGCGAGCGCGGCATCACGATCAAAGCGCAGACCGCCGCGCTATCGTATAAAGCGCTGGACGGGCAGATCTATAACCTGAACCTGATCGACACGCCGGGGCATGTGGATTTCAGCTATGAGGTTAGCCGCTCGCTGTCGGCTTGCGAAGGAGCGTTGCTGGTAGTGGACGCATCGCAAGGCGTCGAGGCGCAAACCGTCGCCAACTGTTATACCGCCATTGAACTGGGCGTTGAAGTGGTGCCGGTCTTAAATAAAATCGATTTGCCGTCGGCCGATCCCGAAAACGCGATTGAAGAAATCGAAGAAGTAATAGGGATAGACGCAACCGATGCCGTGCGCTGCTCGGCCAAAACCGGTTTGGGCGTGCAGGATGTGCTGGAATCGCTGATTGCGAGAGTGCCGCCGCCCAAAGGCGACCCGAATGCGCCGCTGCAAGCCTTGATCGTCGACTCCTGGTTCGATAATTATGTTGGCGTTGTGATGCTGGTACGGGTGTTCAACGGCACCTTGCGTCCCAAGGACAAGATATTGCTGATGGCAACCGCTACCCAGCACCTGACCGAAAGCGTGGGCGTATTTACGCCTAAGTCCGTGAACCGCGAGTCGCTCTCGGCCGGCCAGGTAGGTTTTGTCATTGCCGGCATCAAAGAATTGAAAGCGGCCAAGGTCGGCGACACGGTCACGCTGGTCAATCGCCCGGCTTCGGCGCCGCTACCCGGTTTCAAAGAGGTGCAGCCGCAGGTGTTTGCCGGTTTATTTCCAGTCGAGGCCAACCAATACGATGCGTTGCGCGATTCGCTGGAAAAGCTGAAGTTGAACGATGCTGCGCTCATGTATGAGCCGGAAGTTTCGCAGGCGCTGGGATTCGGCTTTCGATGCGGTTTTCTAGGTCTGCTGCATATGGAAATCGTGCAGGAGCGGCTGGAACGCGAGTTCGACATGGACTTGATCACGACTGCCCCGACCGTCATTTATGAGGTGGTGCTGTGCGACGGAAGTATTTTGATGGTGGACAACCCATCCAAGATGCCCGATCCGTCGAAGATTGAAGAAATTCGCGAGCCTATCGTCACTGTTAATCTGTATATGCCGCAAGAGTATGTCGGTTCGGTGATTACCTTATGCACGCAGAAGCGCGGCATGCAAATGGACATGAGCTATCATGGCAAGCAGGTAAAATTGACTTATGAAATGCCGATGGCTGAAATAGTCCTTGATTTCTTCGATAAGCTGAAATCGACTTCGCGCGGTTATGCGTCGATGGACTATGAATTCAAGGAATATCGGGCAGCGGATGTAGTCAAAGTCGACATGCTGATTAACAGTGAAAAAGTCGACGCGTTGGCGATTATCGTGCATCGGGCCAATAGCCAGCATCGCGGTCGCGCAGTCGCCGCCAAGATGCGTGAATTGATTCCCAGGCAGATGTTCGATGTCGCGATTCAAGCTGCGATCGGTTCCAATATTATTTCGCGCGAGAACGTCAAAGCCTTGCGCAAAAACGTATTGGCTAAATGTTATGGTGGAGATATCAGCCGTAAGCGCAAGTTATTGGAAAAGCAAAAGGCCGGTAAAAAGCGGATGAAGCAAGTGGGTTCGGTAGAAATCCCTCAAGAAGCATTTTTAGCAATTTTACAAGTGGATGAAAAATGAACGGACAAGCAATCCTGAGCAATTTTGCATTGATTCTTTTTATCTTGACGATAGTGACCGGCATCGTCTGGTTTCTGGACATATTTTATTTAGCCAAACAGCGTAGGCTAAAGGCCGATGGCGCGCTTGCAGAATTCGATGCGCGCAATAAAAAATTGAAAGCGGAAGGCATCAAGCTCGATGAGAGCGGACGGGCTGCGCTGGAGGCAAGCATACTGCGTCAACCAACCTGGATTGAATATTCCGGCAGTTTTTTCCCGGTGATTGCGCTGGTTTTTTTTGTGCGCTCTTTTTTATACGAGCCGTTTAAAATCCCCTCCAGTTCAATGGAGCCGACGTTGCTGATTGGCGACCTTATTTTAGTCAACAAGTATACCTATGGCATTCGCCTGCCAATTATCAATAAGAAAATTATCGAGATCAATCAGCCGAAACGCGGCGACGTGATGGTCTTTCGGTATCCGGAAGATCCATCAATGGATTACATCAAACGTGTGGTTGGCGTGCCAGGTGATAAAATAGTCTATAAAAACAAGCGCTTAACGGTTAACGGCGAGAAAATATCGTATCGATCCTTGCCCGATTTCCTGGATGAAGCTGCTGAAACAAACTTGGCATATCGGAAACAATTTTCTGAAAATCTTACGGGCGTGCAACATAGAATTTTGAATTTTGAGGATAGGCCGGCGGATGTCTCTCATCCCGATGAATTTCCGCAACGCGAATTGTGTTCATACAACATAGAAGGATTTGCCTGTAGCGTTCCTGCTGGACATTATTTTATGATGGGGGATAATCGGGATAATAGCAGAGACAGTCGCTATTGGGGATTTGTGCCGGACGAGAATATTGTCGGAAAAGCATTTTTTGTCTGGATGAATTTGGGCAACTTGAAACGTATAGGTAGTTTTCAATAAATAGCACATTGAGGGTAAATCCATGAAAGCATCGGCAATAGGGCGGCAACGCGGGATTAGTCTGGTGAGCTTGATCTTCGTTCTTGCCATCTTGGGCCTGATAGTTGTGTTGGCAATGAAAATTGTGCCGACGGTAACCGAATATATGACGGTCAGGCAAGCCATCGTCAAGGCAAAAGCGGCGGGATCGACGATTCCCGAAATTCGCGCGTCGTTCGACAAACAAGCGGACACCGCCTATGTCGAGTCGATTTCCAGCAAGGATCTCGACATAGTAAAAACTGGCGACGGTTTTGAAATCAGCTTTGCGTATGAAAAGAAGATACCGCTGTTTGGACCCGCTAGCCTTGTGCTCGATTATTCAGGCTCAACCTCAACGACCAAGCTGCCGAAAAAAACGGATGAATAGGGTCAGCACAAAACAAAATGGATGTCACATTACTGCAAAACCGGCTAAGCTATACATTCAACGATGCTGAGTTGCTGCAGCAGGCGCTGACGCATCGCAGCCATAGTGTTTTGCATAACGAGAGACTTGAATTCCTGGGCGATTCGATTTTGAATTGTGTGGTTGCATCATTGTTATTCGATCGTTACAGCAAGATAGATGAAGGCGATTTGTCGCGTTTGCGCGCAAATCTGGTCAAGCAGCAATCGCTGTACGAAATAGCACAACGGCTGGAGTTATCCCAATTCTTGCGCCTTGGGGAAGGGGAGCTTAAATCGGGTGGATTTCGGCGGCCGTCGATACTCGCCGATACGCTTGAGGCTCTGTTCGGCGCCATTTATCTGGATGCCGGATTCAATGCCGCCCGCGACGTCATCCGGTCGCTATATATCCCCATTCTCGATACGGTCGATCCAAAAACGCTGGGCAAGGATGCCAAGACGCTGTTGCAGGAGTACTTGCAAAGCAAGAAAATCGCGCTTCCGCAATACAATGTGGCTGCTACCCATGGCGCGGCCCACAATCAGATGTTCGAGATCGAGTGCCTGGTGCCGAAGCTTGATATCCAGGTATTCGGCACCGGCGGCAGTCGCCGCGCCGGTGAGCAGGCCGCCGCTAAATTGGCGCTTGAGGCAGCGCAGGCAGTATTGATAAAAGCGCCGTCGGCGCCACGTAAAGCCAAGCCGCGCACCTCGCAATTGAAACTGGCGGGCATCGCAACGGTACAAAGCGATACGCCATCGGACGAAACGCCATCGCGGCAGGCTAAAACCGCGTCGAAATCCGAGCCGAAGGCTGAGGCTAAACCCGAGACCAAGCCCGACGCCAAACCTGATGCTCCCGCATCCCCCAACGCCGAACTTGATTTGCAGCTGGCTGCCAATCACGCGAAAACCGCATGACTGAATCTGCTGCAGGCTCTGATTTCCGATGCGGCTATATCGCGATTGTAGGTCGCCCCAATGTCGGTAAATCGACACTGATGAACGCGTTGATCGGCGCCAAGGTGAGCATCACTTCGCGCAAGGCGCAAACCACGCGGCATCGCGTTACCGGCATCCAGACAGTCGAGAATGCGCAGTTCATTTATGTCGACACACCCGGATTCCAGACGCGCCACGCCAATGCGCTGAACAAGACGCTAAACAGAACGGTGACCAATACGCTGACGGCATCGGATGTGATCTTATTCATTATCGAGGCCGGCACATTCGGTCCAGCCGATCAGCAGGTGTTGGATTTAGTGCCGGATAATGTGCCCTGCCTATTGGTCATTAATAAATCGGATCGCGTCAAAGACAAGGCCGTGCTTTTGCCTTTTGCGCAGCAGATTGCCGCCAAGTACAATTTTTCCGCAGTAGTGCCGGTATCTGCCAAGCTGCACTTCCAGCTTGATGATTTGCAAGGTGAAATCCGGAAGTATTTACCTGAAAATCCACCTGTATTCGGTGAGGACGACATTACCGATCGCAGCGAAAAATTTCTGGCGGCGGAAATCGTCCGTGAAAAGGTATTTCGTTTTGTCGGCGATGAATTGCCTTACACGAGTACCGTCCTGATTGAAAAATTTGAACAGGAAGGCGATTTGCGGCGTGTGTTCGCCGCCATTCTGGTGCAGCGCGATACGCACAAATCGATGCTGATCGGACAGAAAGGCGCGCGCCTGAAGGAGATTTCCACGCAAGCGCGTCTCGACATGGAGCGTTTGTTCGGCGGCCCGGTATACCTCGAAGTATGGGTAAAAGTAAAGTCGGGCTGGGCTGATAATGAAGCCGGGTTGCGCGCATACGGTTACGAATGATTTTAAAAGAATATCGCATTTCTGCTCAGCCCGGTTTTGTGCTGCACAGTTATCCATATAAAGAAACCAGTCTGATTGTAGACGTATTTTCACGCGACTATGGCCGCATCGCACTGGTTGCCAAAGGCGCCAAGCGACCGCATTCCAAATTGCGTGGCGTATTGCAGACTTTTCAGCCGCTTGCAGTAGGCTGGAGCGGTAAATCGGAAGTCCGCACCCTGACTGCCGCAGAATGGGTCGGCGGCTTGCCGCCGCTAGAAAAGTCGGCGCTTTTATGCGGGTTTTATCTGAATGAACTTCTGGTAAAATTGTTGGCTCGGGACGATCCTCACGCCGCATTGTTCGATCATTACATTGCCGCCTTGAACCAGCTTGCCCATGACGAACCGGCGCCGGTCGTATTGCGCAAATTCGAGCGCGCGTTGCTGAAGGAAACCGGTGTATCCACTGATTTCACCATGTGTACCAGCACTGCCAGGCCGGTCGATCCGGAGCAGACCTACGTGGTCGATCCGGAGCATGGTCCGCGCATTGCGCGGTCCGCTGACCATTGGCCATGCATATCCGGCAAAACTTTGCTCGACATGGAGCAGCAGGATTACGCCGATGCGGCAACCCAAGCCCAAAGCAAAACGCTTATGCGGTTTTTGCTGGCCCATCATTTGGGCGGCATGCAGCTCAATACGCGGCAGATTCTGATCGATTTGATGCAATTATGAGTAACCTGCCATGAGCTTTCTCGAACCTTCCGGCACTATCATCGATTTGGGCGTCAACATCGACCATGTGGCGACGCTGCGCAATGCGCGCGGCACCGCCTACCCCGATCCGGTGCAGGCGGCCTTGCTGGCCGAAGAGGCCGGCGCAGATGCCATTACTTTGCATATGCGGGAAGACCGCCGCCATATCAAGGACGCCGATGTCGAAGCGATTCGTCCGTTGTTGCGCACCCGCATGAATCTGGAAGCAGCCGTGACATCGGAAATGATCGATTTTTGCAGCCGCATCAAGCCGCACGACGCCTGTCTGGTGCCGGAACGGCGCGAGGAGCTGACGACCGAAGGCGGATTGGACGTCGTCAAATATTTTACGCAAGTGCAGGCCGCCGTCAGGCAATTGCAAGCCGAGGGAATTCGGGTCAGCCTGTTTATCGATGCCGACGCCAGCCAGATCCAGGCGGCAGCCGAGACCGGGGCATCGGTGATTGAATTGCACACCGGTCGTTATGCAGATGCGCACGGAGCTGCTGTGCAGCAACAGGAGTTGATGCGGGTGCGGCAGGGCGTGCTGGAAGGGGTCAGGCGCGGCTTGAAAGTCAATGCCGGTCATGGATTGCATTATACGAATGCGCAGGCTATTGCCGCGATCCCGGAAATTGCGGAGCTGAACATCGGCCACGCGATAGTTGCGCATGCGGTGTTTGCCGGGTGGCAGAATGCGGTGCGGGAAATGAAGGCGATTCTGGTGCAGGCGCGATTGTCGGCAATCGCAACGCGTGAAGAGGGCTAATAGAGCGCACACATGATCTACGGCATCGGTACCGACATCATTCGGATTGCACGCATCGAAGCGGCCTTGGTTCGCCACGGAGCGCGTTTTGCCGAAAAAATACTCGGGCCGGAAGAGTTGGAAAAATATCGATTGCGCAAAGCCCGGGCCGAAGTACGCGCCTTGCGCTTTCTGGCAACCCGGTTTGCCGCTAAAGAAGCGTTTTCCAAAGCGATCGGACTGGGCTTGCATTTGCCAATGACCTGGCGTGCGGCGCAAATATTGAACGCTCCCAGCGGCAAGCCGATCATCGCCACCAACGGCGAGTTGCGGGAATTCATGGAGCAGCGTGAACTGAGCGCGCAAGTGACGATTACCGATGAAGCCGAATATGCCGTCGCCTTTGTGATCGTGGAACAGAAATAGCCTGACGATGCCAGACCCCGACCCCATTGTTCCCGATCCGCGCGCCGCGGTTCTCGACACGGTAACCCGGTTGCCGCACCTGCCCGGGGTATATCGCTATTTCGATGCCGACAACAACATTTTGTATGTCGGCAAAGCGCGCGATTTAAAAAAGAGGGTCTCCAGCTATTTTCAAAAAACCTTGACCAGCCCGCGTACCGCCATGATGGTTGAGCGCATCGCCCGGCTGGAAACGACGGTAACGCGCAGCGAAGCGGAAGCCTTGATCCTGGAAAGCAACCTGATCAAGGCGTTGCAGCCGCGCTTCAATATCCTGTTTCGGGACGACAAGTCGTATCCCTACCTGAAAATAAGCGGGCAGGAATATCCGCGCATGGCCTATTATCGTGGCGCGGTAGACAAGAAAAATCAGTATTTCGGCCCCTTTCCCAGTGCCTGGGCGGTGAAGGAATCGATGCAGATTTTGCAGAAGATATTTTTGCTGCGCACTTGCGAAGATTCGGTGTTTTCCAATCGACTGCGTCCCTGTCTGCTTTATCAAATTAATCGTTGCAGCGCGCCTTGCGTCAAGAAAATAAGCAAGGAGGATTACGCAGTCGATGTCGACAATGCCGCCAAATTCTTGCGCGGCAGGCAAAGCGAAGTGCTGGCAACCCTGGAAGCCAAGATGCATGCGTACGCGGCAGAACTGAAGTTTGAGCAAGCCGCCACCGTACGAAACCAGCTAACGGCGCTGTCGCGGGTATTGCATCAGCAAAGCATGGAGGTGGGCAGCGACGCCGACATCGATATTATCGCGGTCGTTGTGCATGGCGGACGCGCTTGCGTCAATCTGGCGATGGTGCGCGGCGGACGGCATCTTGGCGACCGTGCCTATTTTCCGACCCATGTCGATAATGCCTTCGCGAACGCGGAGGAGACGCTGGCAAGCGAAGTATTGAAGGCGTTTCTGGCCCAACATTATCTCTCAACGTTCATTCCCGGAACCATTATCCTGAATCTGGAGTTCGATGAACCGGCCTTGATGGTGGCATTGATGGCGCAATGCGGTCACCGCATCAACCTGGTATTCCAGCCGCAAGAGCAGCGCCGCAAATGGTTGGAAATGGCGCAAAAAGGGGCGGAAATATCGCTTGCGCGCCTATTGTCCGAGCAGGGCTCGCAACAGGCGCGCACCCATGCGCTGGTCGATGCGCTGGGCATCGACATCGCCGACTGCGATAGTTTGCGGGCCGAGTGTTTTGACATCAGCCATACGCAGGGCGAAGCGACCCAGGCATCCTGTGTCGTATTCCATCATCATGCGATGCAGAATGGCGAGTATCGGCGCTATAACATTACCGGCATTACGCCGGGAGACGACTATGCGGCGATGCGGCAAGTCTTGACCAGGCGCTATGAAAAAGTGGCCAATGGCGACGGCGTCATGCCGGACATCGTGTTGATCGACGGCGGCAAGGGGCAGGTTGAAATGGCGCGCCAGGTATTTGTGGAACTGGGGCTGGATGTCGGTTTGATAGTCGGCGTCGCCAAGGGAGAAGGCCGTAAAGTGGGGTTGGAGACGCTGATTTTTGCAGATGGGCGGGCGCCGCAGGAGTTGGGACGCGAGTCTGCGGCGTTGATGTTGATTGCACAGATACGCGACGAGGCTCACCGTTTTGCGATCACCGGCATGCGCGCCAGGCGAGCCAAGTCGCGACAGTCGTCCCGGTTGGAGGAAATTGAGGGAATCGGCGCCAAACGCCGGCAAAAATTATTGGCCCGGTTCGGTGGTTTGCGCGGGGTAATCGATGCCGGTGTAGAAGATCTGGCTTCGGTTGAAGGAATTTCACGGCAATTGGCGGAAGATATTTATAAGCAATTGCATTAAATTAAGAAGATAATTGCGGGGGAAAATCGACACGATTTTCTGTAATGTTGATACTTGAAAAATAATTCATGCCGATTGATGCCGATCCATGCCATTTAATATCCCGATTTTCCTGACGTGGTTGCGTGTTGCACTTATCCCGCTGGTAGTGGGGGTGTTTTATCTGCCGCACGCATGGCTGACGCCATCCGAACAAGGCTTGGCGGCGACGGCGATCTTTATCGTTGCGGCGGTGACAGACTGGTTTGACGGTTTTTTGGCGCGGCGCTGGAATCAAACCTCTGCATTTGGCGCTTTTCTCGACCCCGTAGCCGACAAGCTGATGGTTGCCGGCGCATTGCTGGTGTTAGTACAGCTCGACCGCGTCAATGCTGCAGTCGCCTTCATTATCATCGGCCGGGAAATTGCCATTTCTGCATTGCGCGAATGGATGGCGCAGATAGGCGCGTCGAAGTCGGTTGCGGTCAGTTCTCTGGGTAAAATCAAGACTTCCGCACAAATGCTCGCCATTCCGATGCTGCTTTATAACGATCGATTATTTACCGTCGTCAACACCCGCCTCTGGGGCCAGTGGTTGCTGGGGATTGCAGCGGTGCTGACTGTGTGGTCGATGCTTTATTATTTACGCAAGGCATGGCCTTTAATCAAGGCAAACGCAGGTCATCTGGTTTAAGCCCGATGCATTTAAGCTTTGGTGAAAGTAACTGGCCAGCGGCTGAGCAGTTACGGTGAAAGCTTGACAATGCGGCCCGATCCTCTATAATGTGCGTCTGTTATTGATGCGGGAGTAGCTCAGTTGGTAGAGCGCAACCTTGCCAAGGTTGAGGTCGAGAGTTCGAGACTCTTCTCCCGCTCCAGGATTCCAAGTGAAGCCAAGGATAACCTTATCCACGGCTTCTTTTTTATTTGGATGGGATGGCAAAACATTTACGTGCGGGAGTAGCTCAGTTGGTAGAGCGCAACCTTGCCAAGGTTGAGGTCGAGAGTTCGAGACTCTTCTCCCGCTCCAGATGAAGAATATTTTTATATTGTCACCGAATCACCGGATAATTGTTAGAATCCAGCATCGGTAGTCTGAAGTTCAAGCAGCACACTTTCAGTTTCGTGGTACGATACTGCGCGCGGCGGGGTAGCAAAGTGGTTATGCAGCGGCCTGCAAAGCCGTCTACGCCGGTTCGATCCCGACCCCCGCCTCCATTTGCAGCAATGTAGCATATGCACCCCTATCCCTATGCATATTCACTACACCTGCGCCTTGGGCATTTACCTTAGTTTGCAACAGATGGGCTGACAGCCTGCGCCCGTTGCGCGCTTCTGTTGTCAATCACCCCCTGATAGATGTCGACTACCCGCCGCGCAGTAGCGGGGGCGCTCCATGTATTTGCATATTCGCGCCCTTCATTGCCGATCAATTGACGCAACTCCTTGTTGCCGAGCAATCGGGCAACTTTAGCGGCAAAGTCTTCCGTTTCCTCTTCCGCTACGAGAGCGCCGCGATGGGGGGACAGGATATCGATGGTTCCCATCACTGCGGTGGAGACAACAGGAACCCCCAGCGCCATTGCTTCAAGCAGCACCAGCCCCTGCGTTTCCGTGCGCGATGCGAAAACGAAGACGTCGGCAGCACAATAGCAGTCCATCAGTTCGGTTTCACGATCCAGATAACCGACGAACTTGACGTTGTCGGTAATCCCCAGGCGTTTGACCTGCTGTTCGAGATCGGGTTTTGCGGGGCCTTCGCCGCAGATCAATAGCAGCATTTTCGGGTGTGTCGCCTTCAGGTGAGCGACCACGGTCAACAGGAACCCAATATTTTTTTCGTGGGCTACGCGGCCTACATGCAGCAACAAAGGCTGATCTTCCGGGATGCCATGCTTCGCCCGAAAACGCGAACCGACACCCGATTTGAATTTTGCCATCTGGATGCCGGTAGGCGCAATATGAATAGGCGAGACGCAGCCGTATTGCTGCAAGACCATGCTCATGGCAGTGGAGGGCACAATGACCGCATCGACCGAATTGCACTGCGAGCGTGAAAAATTGCGCGTGATCATACGCGTCAAAAACTTGGGCAGCAGCGGCACATAGTGGTACAGGTACTCTTCAAAGAAGGTGTGATACGTCTCAACTGTGGGGATATTCAGCATTCTGGCCAGCTTGATGCCGGCGTAGTGCGCCAGAAAGGGGGTCTGTATATGCACGAGATCGAAATCCCGCTCGCGCAATTGCGGCAGCAACGCGTGGATTTTGGCCGACTTCATCAGACGATCCTCCGGGTCCATGATCACATTCCCCGATTCGACGCGTGTAATGTGCGGAACCTCCGGATGCCCCGCCGGATACGTCGGCGCTATGATATGCACGCCATGCCCTTGCTCGGACAGCTCCTGCTGGAAAGTCAGTATTGAGGTGGAAACACCATTCACGCGAGGAAAATAGACATCCGATATCATCAGAATTCGCATTCTTACCACTCCATAGATCAGTAATATCAGTATTGATCGCGTAGAGACTACTGAATGGATATTACAGCATCGTGACAATCGGTAATACGGGCATGATTTGCAAGAATTAACAGTGGGCAATTATTTGCCGGGGTTTTCAAGGCAGGATGGAGAGAATTGCTGCAAATTGCGCATTTTGGCATCGCTGAATAGGCAATGGACCGCGCGGAGTGATAAAATCGCGCCTCGCCATGCTTCATGGCCGTCGTTGGGGCCACCGACATATGATGCGCTTATAATATAAACGCGCTTTATTACTGCAGTGTGACTGCAACGTGGCGCCAAATCGCATATTGCCCGAGTGGTGAAATTGGTAGACACAGCGGACTTAAAATCCGCCGCTTACCTGAAAAGGGGCGTGCCGGTTCAATTCCGGCCTCGGGCACCAGTCATGTTTTTGATGATGTTATTTATTCACCAATATTTTGTAAAAGCATTTCCGCAACTCTCCATTTGGTCTGCTGCATCTGCGCCCTTTCCGGTTCCGCAAGTCTTGGGCATATCGAATTTAATGGAATATCGCCATAGACTTCACTGCCAATACCTGAGTATTATAGTTATACTAATTCACACAAATCCGGATGCGTGGGAGTATGGCGTACAAAATCGTTATACCAAGCCTGTATTGGTTAACTGGCATCTTGTCTTTTGCCACGGGTCACCATTTACTTGCTGCGTTTAATCAACCTCGCGACCGAGCGCAGTTATTATTCAGTGGCATTACTTTTTTGTCGGTGCTTCAAGCAATTTCTTTTATTTATACCTTGCAGGCAGTCAACATCGTTGAGTATGTCGATGCGCTCAGATGGAATATTGCGGCTACCCTCCTGTTAATGCTTTTGCTCCCTTGGTTTATCGCCCTGCTTACGGGAATAATCCCGCGCTCTTTTCTGCTGTGGTTCAGCGTGTTGCAAGTTGTATTTTTCGCGGTAAATTTGGCACAGCCGTACACTTTACAATTCGATCATTTAGATGGACTTCATACCCTCAACTTGCCATGGGGCGAACAGGTCACCCGCGGGCATGGGCACCCAGGTTTCGTGACATATGCAGTCATTTCTGTAGTGGCGTTGAATTTTGGCTTCACTTTATATGCCCTGGCAAGCGCATATCGTCGTGACCGCAAGCTGATGGACTTATGGATGCTGATCGCTTTCTGGCTGTATCTGCTCTGTGGAATTGAAGGCGTTCTTGCACGACTGTCTATCGTGGAATTCATTGAAACCGGTCCGGTCGGCATCTTGGCAATGGTAGCGGTCATGAGCGCTGCACTAACCTTTGAAATGCAAAAGCGGGTACGTACCTCCGAGCGGCAATTCCGTTCCCTATTTGAAAATTCACCTACCGGATTAGTCGCCATTGATCCGGAAAGCCGGTGCATTGTGCAAGCCAACCGCATTGCACTGGAAATGAGCGGGTTTAATTCCGAAGAGATTCTCACCAAGACTGTTGCCGAGTTAACATACCCTGATGATTTGAATCAGTCGGAATACCGGCAATGCTACGAACAACTTTCAAGTGGGGTCATTGATCGCTTGTCTTATGAAAAACGGTTCCTCAGAAAAGATGGGAGTAGTTTTTTCGGACTAACGTCAATCTCAACTCTCAAGGATGAGCGCGGCAAGATTATGCGCTTCATTGGCAGCACCATTGATATTTCCGAACGCAAGGAGATGGAAGATGCTTTGCATGAAAGCGAGTTTCGATTTCGCACCATCATTGAACAATCGCCTATCGGCATTGCATTTTCACGAGATGGAATTATGCTCGATGCAAATGAAGCCCTGTTGCAAATGTTTGGCCACAAAGATGTTGCAGAGGTGCGTGGACAACCCATAGTCAACCGGATTGCCCCACAGTGCCGGGCGGAAATTGAAGAGCGGATCAGAAAACGTTCTTTGGGTCAGCCAGTTGAAGGAACTTTTGAAACAATCGGTTTGCGTACGGACGGCTCACAGTTCCCATTACTTGTTTCGGTTAAACGCATCGTACTGAGTGATGGACCATTGACCTGTGCTTTTGAAATCGACATGACCGATAGTAAGGCGGCAGAAGAAAAGATCAAACATTTGGCTTTCTATGACCACCTCACCGATCTTCCTAACCGACTGCTTTTGCTCGATCGCCTCCAACAAGCAATGGCTTCCAGCGCGCGCAGCGGGAAACAGGGCGCACTGTTGTTCGTTAACCTGGACGACTTCAAATCGCTTAATGATACCTTGGGTCATGCTGCGGGAGACTTGCTGCTGAAGCAGGTAGCGCGACGATTGACTTCGAGTTTGCGCGAAGGCGATTCAGTAGCACGGTTCGGTAGTGATGAATTCGTCGTATTACTGCAAGACTTGAGTGGGCAGCTTATTGAGGCGGCGGAGCAAACAGAAATTGAATGTAATAAGATTTTTGATTCGCTCAAGCTACCGTACCAACTTGGAGCACATGAATACCAGTGCACCATCAGTATTGGCGCAACCCTGTTCAAAGATCATCAGCAGACAAAAGAAGATCTGATAAAACAGGCTGACATCGCCATGACTCATGCCAAGAAGTCCGGGCGTAGCAAGCTGCGTTTCTTTGATCCTAAAATGCAGGCAGCTATTGACGCTCGTACAGCACTTGAAGGTGAACTACGTCATGCGCTTAAAAAAGAACAATTCCAGCTTCACTACCAAATCCAAATCGACAATTTTGGCCGTCCAATCGGAGCGGAGGCGCTTATCCGCTGGATACACCCTGAGCGCGGTTTGATTTCTCCCGCTCAATTCATTCCATTGGCAGAAGAAACGGATTTGATTCTGCCGATGGGGCAATGGGTGATCGAGGCAGCTTGCGCCCAGCTTAAGGCATGGGAGCGCGATGAAATGACACGAGACCTCGTTTTGGCGGTAAACATCAGCGCCAAGCAATTTTTCCAGGCTAATTTCGTTTCTCACATTATGGCAACGGTGCATTGCCATAATATAAATTCCAATCTTCTCAAGCTTGAATTGACCGAAAGTATTTTGGTCGATGACATTGAAGGCACCATTTTAATTATGAGCGCATTGAAAAAAATCGGCGTCAGCTTCTCGCTTGATGACTTCGGAACAGGGTATTCATCCTTGCAATATCTTAAGCGGTTACCGCTCGACCAGCTTAAGATTGACCAATCATTTGTACGCGACCTTGGCACCGATAGCAACGATGAAGCACTGGTGCGCACCATAATTTCAATGGCGCAAAGTTTGAATCTGGAGGTCATCGCAGAAGGCGTCGAAACCGAAAGCCAGCGGGAATTTTTGCTGAAAAACGGTTGCACCCGGTACCAGGGGTTTCTGTTTAGCAGACCATTACCGGTTGAACAATTCGATGCATTACTGAGCAAGGCTGCATAAAGGCTGGGGGTAATGCGGAATGCCGCTAATACGCAGATCTTCGCCAACAACGGCAGCAGTCGGACAAATAGCCATACAGCGCCTCCATACATACCATCGCGAATACAACGAAGGATACGAAGATAATCAAGCAAAATAATGTATCGTAGCTCATGATTTTTTCTCCTCAAAATTGTTCGCAATATCGATAAGGTACAGGCAAGACAAAGGGGAAGTCGGTGCGCCACCTCTCATAGCCTTGCATGCCATTTCAATCGGTTGACTCCCGCTCTAAATATTTCACTATCTATTTTCTCGGCCATGCAGGTCTGGCTTTGTAGCCCAACTTACCGCGCTTATTGCAGATGGAAAGGTAATAAGTATCTTTAACTGTGTTGGTTGCCGCACAGATTAAAAATTAGTTAAAGCTGATGATCACCTGTCATGTCGCTAAAACCAATTCATTTAGCGGGCCGTTATCACCGTCATTAAAGGAAAACATCATGCTCTATACCATTGCCGTCATTCTGTTAATCATGTGGCTTCTTGGCCTGGTTACCTCCTATACCGTAGGCGGATTCATCCACATCCTTCTGGTCATCGCAATCGTCATGATTTTGATTCGGATCATCAACGGCCAAGGGCCGATATGATTTGAAATTTTGTCGAATCTCACCAAGCCACCGCCCACCGGTCAGACACACAAATTTGCATTGTGTGCGCCACCGTACCGATCTTGCGAGAAGTTCAGGATATAAAGTCCTACATTGAAAGCAGCACCATATTCGATTAATTGCTCACCGGAGAAAACTGATGGATAAGTATTCAAAAAAGTGTTTCATGGCCTTGTGCGGCGCCGTTGTGGTACTAACGGCTGGCTGCAGTAGCTTGAAGACGCCGGCGACCGCCGACGTCGCCGTATCCAAAGAAACGGTCGCTAATGCAGCCGCAGCAGGGGGCGCAGAATTCGCACCGGTCGAGATGAAGTCGGCGCGTGACAAGCTGGCCGGCGCAAATGCGGCGCTGGCAGAAAACAACTATAAATTGGCGGGCGATTTGGCAAATCAGGCGCAAGCGGACGCCAGATTGGCGCAAGGCAAAGCGAACTCCGCCAAAGCGCAAAATGAGGCGGCTGCCCTGCAAGAAGACATTCATGTCTTGCGCATGGAGTTAGACCGTGCCAATCAATAACCAACACGCATTAGCAAGCAGATAGATAAAACATTCCGTCACATTTATGCATGGCGTCACCTTACATTCACAGGAAATCATGATGAAAAAAATTAACTTTATGCCGGCTGCACTGGTGCTGGCAGTTCTCCTTGCTGCTTGCGGCACCACGCCGAAAACCACCAGTTTGCTGGACCATGCGCGCAGCGATTTCTACACGGCGCAAAACAACCCTGATGTCATAACTTACGCGCAAGTGCAATTGAAAGAGGCGGGCGATGCTCTTGACCTGGCCAATGCCGCGGAAAAACATGATGAGAGCGCCGCGAAGATCGATAAGCTGGCTTACCTTGCCAAGCAAAAGATCGCATTGACGCAAGAAACGGCAAAGCAAAAATCAGCAGAGGCGCAAGTCGCCAATGCAGCGAAGCAGCGCGACCAAATTCGTTTGAGTCAACGCACGCATGAAGCCGACCAAGCAATCATTAGCGCCGAACAGTCTAACCTTGCGGCGCAGATAGCTGTGGGCGAGACTGTCGAGGCACAGCGCAAGACACAGGAAGCGCAAGCGCACTCGGCACAGCTGGAGGCGCAATTGGCTGATTTGTCCGCACAAAAAACTGACCGCGGTATGGTGATCACACTTGGCGACGTGCTGTTCGGCACCGACTTGGCACGCCTGAATCCGGATGGCATGCGCACCGCGCAAAAATTGGCCGACGTTTTACAGCAAAATCCGCAACGCAACGTGCTGATTGAAGGCTTTACCGACAGCACCGGGTCTGCACCGCATAACCAGGAGTTGTCCGAGCGCCGCGCTGCCGCAGTACGTAGCGCGTTGCAGGAAATGGGGATAGCTTCGGAACGCGTTGCGATACGGGGCTACGGTCAGACGTTCCCTGTTGCCGCCAATGATAATGCGCAGAGCCGCCAATTGAACCGGCGCGTCGAGATCGTCCTCTCTGACGCTAGCGGCAAGGTAACACCGCGCTAATTCGTCCAACATTCGAGGCCAATCGGATTGCGGAACGATTGGCTATCGAAATCGCGCGCCAAATGATCGAATGTTGTGGTGACTCCAGCTCGACTACGGAACGGCAATGAACGCAAAAAACTTCCCTTCGCCGACACCGCCTTTGAATGCCCAGCAAGGATCGCCTGATTCCGATCTTGATCCGATTGGTAAAAACACGGAAACCATTTTGGCGTTCAACTTGCGCGAAGAAGGAACGGTAACGCATTTTCAGCGAATTCTTGAATCCATTAGCAGTTCTCTTGGGCGTCCGCTTTTCCTTAGCTCCATAATGGCATTCGTAGTAACATGGATGCTGGTCAACATCTTGATGGGAAAAATGGGTTTCACGGCCATAGACCTGCCGCCATTTCCCTGGTTGCAAGGCATGGTTGGGTTGGGCGCATTATTGACGACGATAGTAGTTTTGATTAAACAAAACCGTTTGGCGAAAATGGAGGAACGGCGAGCCCATCTGGAACTTCAGGTAAATCTGTTGACCGAACAGAAAGTCACTAAACTGATTAACCTGATGGAAGAGTTGCGGCGGGATTTACCGATGATTAAAAATCGACATGATGCCGAAGTGATCGCCTATCAACTGCCGACCAATCCGGAATCTGTCCTGGCCGCACTGGACGAACGACTCGAAACGGAAGCGCATCGGGGACAGCCAGAAGGCATTGACTAGAGATGTTATTTATAACACTTCACCGCAGGAAGTGACCGGCGCCAAACAATCCGACCAAGCCGATCACGATCAAATAAATGGCTACGATCAAATTCAACAGACGCGGAATGACAAGAATCAGGATGCCGGCGATGAGCGATACGATGGGGACCAGGCTGACGGTAATGTTCATGATATGTTGTTCCGATAAACTCCGGTTCTTACACCGAATTGGTTAGGAACGGGCCGTCCGGAGGGCGGCCTTGTTGCCTACGGGCGATCACAGAGATGATTCAACCTGGTTTTTTTTCAGAATCTGCATCGAAGAGCCTCTGCCTGGTGTCTTTCATCTCTTTGACGGTTTGTTTCAGGTCGCCCACGGTTTCCTGCAGGTTCCCTTTGATCTGGAGCTTGAGTCCCTCGGCCTGCTGATGGCTGTTACCGATCAGTTCGCCAACTTTTTCTTGCACTTTGCCGCCGATGTCTTTTGCTGCGCCTGTTACTTGATCTTTGTTCATGATATGCCTCGTTTGATGTTGAATGGGAAATGTGATTTTGCAAACCAAGCTGCGGTTTGCGTCTTCGACAACACGATCGATTCGTGTGCTTGGTGTAAAGATAGCGCGAATGCGTTGCCGGCTCCGTGCGGTAGCCAACTTAAAATTTCGATCGCTACGCGGGGCGTCGCTCAGGCAGAGGGGAGTAGGTCGGTTGAGTCGGAAGCGTTATCCGACGCATGAAATATGGATGCGCATAAGTCGGAAGGCGCTACGCTTTTCCGACCTGCATACAGAGATTAAGCCGTATCGATACAGCTATGCCGGCTTACGCGCCGACTAATTTTTTAAAGGTCGCCAGGACGGCATCGCCCTTGAATGGCTTGACTATCCAGCCCTTGACGCCGGCAGCCTTGCCGCGCTCTTTCATGAGCGGTGAGTTGACCGTGGTCAGCATGATGATGTTGACAGTGCTGTTGCCGAGTTCGTTGCGAATTTTTTCGGCCATGGTCAGGCCATCCATGATCGGCATGTTGACGTCGCTCAGCACGAGCTTGATATTGCTATCCGCCTGGAGTTTCGCCAGTCCATCGCGCCCATCGATGGCGCATGTTACGGCAAGACCATTTTTCGTCAGAAAATCGCCCACTTCGTTGCGAACGGTGCTGGAGTCGTCGACCACCAGTATTTGTGCCATGATAACCTCGTGAAAAAAATTAAAATAATTCCAATTCGCCGGACTCGAACCAAGCTTCGACCGAAACCTGGTTTACTTTGAAGTCGTCCGGAGACCAATTCAGATTGAAAACAAACCGTTGATAAATGGTCAGCGGCAGCACATCCTTGTCGTTTTTTGCGTTCAGCGTATATTTGAAACACAACTGCGGATCTTCGGAACCGAATGAAATATATCGATGCAAATGATTGACAATAATCGGGACCTGCGACAGTTGCGCAATGTTATCAGAATGCGAGATATAGCGGTTTTTGAAGGTGCCCCAAATAAGATTCGTGATTTCCCCCAAAATATTGTTCAGGTGCCGAAAATCGTTGTTATTGTCGGACGCAGTGTGTGTTCTTTCGGCACGGACCAGATGCAGCAACGGCTCCTCCTCGACTTGCAGCATCATGTAACCCCGGCACCAACTGCTTTCGAGTGGGATCATGGTAAAGATCTCCCCGAAAATAAGCCTGTCCCGGACCAGATACGGCGCCTCGACATCGATACCCATATCATTGAACTGGCTTTCCAGCGCCGTTATCGTCAGCTCCACGATTCCGCGAATCAGGGCGTTAGGGTAGACCTGGCTAAATATGCTGGCGTCTATGGCGCTGCGCAAACTGGCGATGTCTGCAATCGTGTAGGAGGCGCTGAATAATTTTCTATCTTTCCCGGAAAGATTATCCGGATAAGGGATTTCTTCCCGACGCAAAAAAATCGGCAATTCCGGACGAATGCGATGAATCTCGCGCGCTAACGCGATGCCCCCATTGTCGTTGCCGCCATAGCTTTCCGAAAGCAATATTCCACCCAGATCTATGTTGGATTTCAATACCGGTAATACGTTTTCCTCATGAACCTTAAGGCCCACCAAATTGTGGGTGTCGCAAAATAGCTTGATCTGGTCATAACATTCGGTATTGCTGTCCAAAACAAGCACCTTGCTGACCAGTGTTGCTCGATCGTTCATACACTATTCCTTCTTTCTAAAAAAATTCCAGTTCCCCGGTAGCTGCTTCCTCATCGTCTGCCTTTACAGAGAAATCCAGGTCGGCATGATCGCAAACGCATAGGCTGACAGGAAACGAAAAGCTATTGTTGAGATTGACCGTGAAATGCCGAATATGACCGCAGCCCAGCACATTCAGGTAAGACGCGCAATTTTTGTCGATGATGTTGGGCGTCGACATGTCGATGTGGGAAAAGAACTGGCCTAAATCGCGGTTGAATATGCCACAGCAAATATTTCCGTATTCGCCGACGGCGTCATAAAACGATTGTTCGTTCATATCTTGCATCCGCATGCCGTTGAGCCTGGCGTAGTGCTCTTTCGTCGCATCGTCCGGCGTAAAATAAATCAGGATCATCAACCGGAACAGATGCGATGAAATGGTCAAGATGGCGATCCTGGTTTCTTTTATGGCGGACATTTCATTGAAGGCAGAAATGTCGCAGGTATCCTCCGCAGATTTTTGCAGGCTTGCTTTGAGGGCCTGTGCCAGTAAATAGTCGAAGCCGTCGCGCGCGCTTTTGCTGATCATGGTTGTCGCCGGTTATGCAGCAAGCGCATCTTTGGTTTTTTGATTGGTCAACCCCAGTCCGACGATGGCGCTGGTGATCATCTTGCCCCCGGCCTGCAGGTCCTGGAAGGTGGTTGTCGAGATCAGGTCGTTTTGAAAGAGATTGCTGCGATAATCGTTCGACAATTTTTCTGCGCGATTGGCCAAGGTTCTCACCTCGTTCGCCACTACCGCGAAACCGTGCCCATGCACGCCGGCCCTGGCGGCTTCGATCGAGGCGTTGAGGGCCACAATCACCACTTGCTTGACGATCAATGCAAACTCATCGTTTTTAGCCTGTATTTCCCGATTGTGCGTGATCAACATATTCATGTTGGCATGCCAGCGCTCAAAAGTCTTGGTCAAGTCAAGCAACCGATCGATTGTTTCCGTCGAAAAATCACAATGCCGGATGATCGCTGTTTTAATAGCCGTATTGCTTTCCGTGACTTGGCCGATCAAATTCTCGTGATCTTTCTTCAGCCGATGGCTGCGGGCATCGGACGCGGTTTTTTCCTGCTCAAGCAATTGTTGGCATTGCTCTATTTGAGTTTGCATTTCCTGCAATGTCAGTTGCCAATTCCGTTCGGCTGTCTGTGCCTTTTCAAGTGGGATCATGGCGGAGATGGTTTGCTTGAGTGTGCGGATTTTCCACCACATGACGCCGCAGCAGCCGAAGAGCGTCAGCAATAAAATCGAGATTGCAATGACCATGTGCAGGCTACTTTATAAGATGATTGTAATTTTTACGCTGTGTGAAAATTGGCATCGCCAAGGCCTGAGCCTTCTCCGGGGTTGCGGTCGGCTCCGGGCCCGGTATGTTGCCCGGAGGTGGCAGCAGCGGCGGCAGGCACATCGCCGCCGTCAATGTATGCGGCCATGCTTTCAGGTAGAAAAACAAGGATTTCAAATTGTCGGAACTCGGCGCCGATCGCCTCATCGGTGAAGCGGATTTCCACTTTTCCCTGTTCGCGAGCAACGAAATCCTGCACAGCATCCATGCCGACGCCGCGCCCGGATACGGCAGTAACTTTATCGGCGGTTGAAAAACCGGGTCGGAACACGAGGCGGGCGATATCTTCATCGCTCATTTTGTCTGCGGTGGCGTCAAGCCCTTTTTCGATGGCTTTCTTGCGAATGCGGCGCAGAGCCAGGCCGGCGCCGTCATCGCGCAGGGCGATTTGAAAAAAACCGTCAGCGGTACCCGCCCGGATGTGGATCGTGCCGACCGCCGGCTTGCCTGTTGCGATTCGTCTTTGCGCAGTCTCAATGCCGTGGACCACGGCATTGCGGATCAGGTGCATAAATACGTTCTTCAGCATGCCGCTGGCCTGATTATGCACCACGTAGCCGCGGTCTTCGATGGTGACGAGCGGCGTAGCCTTGCCAAGTTCCTCGGCAAGTGCCGGCAGTGAAGCGAGCACACTGCCCAGAGTGTCGGCGATGCGTTCGGTTCCCAGCAGGCGCAGCGTCCTGCGCACAGCATCGCGCGCGGAAATCAATTCGTGCAGATTGGCGGTATTGACTGTCTCCAGACGATGCAGGCTATCCTGTATATGCTGCTTGTCAACCAGCAGATAACGTTCCACACTGCCGCGGCGACCGGGCCCTCTGCGGCCCAATGTGACTTCATTGATCCTGACGTAACGCTCGAGTAATGCCTCGACCCCTGCCAACTCGTCCATCAATGCAGCCTGATCCCAGACAACGGTGGTGTCCGGCATGCGCAATTGCTCGTAACTTTGTTCAGCCTGATGGACGATATTGGACAGATGCAGCAGCCCGTACGTGCGGCTATTGCCTTTGATCGTATGCATATTGCGGAACAGTTTCGCGATGGCGAATTCATGCCGCTCGGCGTGCTGTCCGATCAGCAGCGCATTTTCCTCGATGAACCTGACGGAGCCGGCGATGAATTCGTGGAACTTTTCCTGGTCGACCGCCAGTATTTCACCGATAATCTCCAACTCGCGTTTCTGGTCGTTGGCCTCAGCTGCCAGCTTGCGTAATTCTGTGACGTCGCGCACGCATAACATCAAACGCACGATCTTGCCGGCATCGTCGGTAATAGGCGACCAGTTCAAATCCAAAATTTTCATGCTACGGTCCGGCATGGTCTTTTCTATCTCACCGACCATCAAGTGCTCATTGAACTGAAAATTCATGAAGTCTTCGCCAATGCAAGCGCTGGCTGCGGCATCCACTTGCGACAGGGTGTCGGCGCCCAGATTCGTCTTGGAAAATACCAAGTCCACCAGGTCGCGCCCGGCAATATCCCCAGTCTCGAAAACCGTTTCGAGATAAGCGGAGTATTCCGGGTGAATTCTGTTGCCTTCCGCTACCGTCAAGATACCTTGAGGAATGTTTTGCAGCATGGTCTGCATGTCGGTAGTCTTTTGTTTGAGTTGAGCCGAACTCTCTTCAATTTTTTCAATCATGCCGTTGAAGGCAACAATTGAGCGTCCGATTTCATCGTTCCGGCCGACGGGAACCCGGCGGGTGAAATCCTGGCTGGAAGCGATTTCAGTCATCATCATTTGCATTCTGCTGATGGGGCCGATGATTGCGCGATAGAGAAGCATCCCGATCGCGGTCAGGAAAATGACAGCGATGACGGTGACGACCGAGATCGTCGTCGCAGTGGTCGCCATATTCCGGTTCAATGCTTCTATGGCGTTATCCTTGCTTCGGTTTTTTTCCACTCTCAGCGTCGTTACGATGACTTCAAGTTCCGCCTGGTATTGAACCACATTCCCAAAAAATGAAGCCTGAGCAAGCTCAGCCTTGCCTGCCAGTTTGTTTTTTACGGTTTCGTCGATTGCGGTCAAATAATTGGCGAGACTTTCCTTCGCCTGCTGTACCAAACCGCGTTGCGCATCGCTGTCAGCGCCCTGGGATTGCAGATCGATGGTTTTTCGTAAAAGGGTTTTCTTTGCGCTCAGGTTTTCCATCGCTTCGGTCGCCATGTTACCGGCAGGCGCGTATACCACGGTCATTACCGCCAGTTGCACATCCTTGAGTTGCGATACAAGGTCAGCCGAGGCGAGCGCGCTGGGCACCACGCCTTCCGTTACGGTTTTTACATCGGACGCGCTTCTGCGGGACTGGAAAACGGCGTAACCGCCAATAGAGGAGAGAATGAGGAAGGTCAGGATGACCAAGAGTGTGATGCGATGACGAATGCTCATGTCCCGACCTTCCATCGATTATGTTGCTTTGAAGCATAATCTTTTGGAATGACAAGATGATGACAATGCGACGAAGTCGCGTCAAGCTACTTCGATGTCAGCACTAACCGGTATCCTACTGCCGTTTCAGTTTGAAGGTATTTCGGTTGAGCAGGATCGTCTTCCAGTTTTCGCCTCAGATGGCCCATGTAGACGCGTAAGTAATGGCCGCTTTCGGAGTGCGATGGGCCCCATACTGAACGCAACAATTGCGGATTGGTCACTACGCGCCCGGCATTATTCAGCAAGACGGTCAGCAAGCGATACTCCGTTGGCGTCAAATGCACCGGTTGGCCGGATTTGGTAATCGACCTTTCGCTCAACTCAATCTTGACATCGCCGAATTGAATGATGCCGTTTTCGTTGACGGCCGGCTGTTGTCGCCGTAACGTGGCGCGTACGCGCGCCAGCAGCTCGCCGGAGCCGAATGGCTTGGTAAGGTAGTCGTCGGCTCCGGCATCGAGCGCATTGATCTTGTCTGCTTCATTTACCCTTGCCGACAGCACGATAATCGGCACCGCCGACCATTCCCGCAGATCGCGGATGAAGTCAATTCCATCGCCGTCCGGCAGGCCAAGGTCGAGGATGATCAAGGAAGGCTTGCGGGTTCCCGCTTCGATCAGGCCGCGCTTCATCGACTCCGCTTCAAAGATTTGCCACCCTTCCGCCTCCAGGGCAACCCGGACGAAACGCCGGATTTGCGGTTCGTCTTCGATCAGCAGCGCAATCGGCGCGAAGTCACTCATGTGGTCTCCTGAAGGATAATTGCATCGCTTGCCTCCATGTCTGGCATGGCAGGAGGCGTGCCGAGCGGCAAGGTAAAAATGATCGAGGCGCCGCCTTCCGGCGATTTCCCTGCTCGAATGGCGCCTCCATGCGCCTCAATGATCGCACGGCAAATCGCCAGCCCAAGGCCGACTCCGGTGGTTGCCGATTCACGCTCGCCACGGGTAAATTTCTCGAAGATGGCTTCTTCCATGCCAACCGGAAGCCCTGGGCCATTATCAAAAACCGATACCTCCAGGTAGCGCCCGCTCACTTCCGCCGCAATCACAACGCGCGAGCCGGGCGGCGTATATTTGGCAGCGTTTTCCAGTAGATTGCACAACACCCGCTCTATCAACATGGCATCGAAATACACCAGCGGTAAATCGGGGGGAAGCCGGGTTTCGGTCAGATGCTGCGCAAGCTGCATCTGGCTGACGCGCAAGGCGCTGCCAACCACTTCTTCGAAGGGCTGCCATTGGCGGTTGAGGTGAACCTCCCCGCTCTGGATGCGCGCCATGTCCAGCAGATTGGTCACCAGCGCGCTCATGCGCAGTATTTCGCCTCGCAAAGCTTCCGCCAATTCCTTTTGCTGCGCAGCCAGCGGCGGCTGCGCAGTGGTCAGCGATTCGGCCAGGCCGATCAGCGCGGTCAATGGCGTGCGGAGGTCATGCGACAAAGTGGCGAGCAGGGAATTACGCAGGCGTTCCGATTCCATGTGGATCAGCGCATTTTGCGCGACTTCGATGTAATGCACGCGCTCCAATGCGATTGCCGCTAACGCCGCGAAGGTATCGAGTTGCTGCCTTTGTTCCGGTACTTGTATCCAGCGGCGACTTTCCGGCTGAATTGCCAGCAAGCCTCGCGTGCGCATCGGCGCCACCAGCGGCAGATAGAAGCACTTACTGGCTGGCAGGGTATCGGTGCCTATGCCGGCCGCCGTTGCATGGTCGAACGCCCATTGTGCGATACCCATGTCCAGCAAGTCCGCATTTTGGATTTTGCCGCTGCTTTCCGTGGGGGGCTGCAGCCGGCCATTGTCGTCCGGCAGCAGCAGCGTAGCCGTGGCGTGGAAGGCGCGGCCGATGACATCGCGCGTAGTTTCGAATATTTGGTCGGTTTGCAAGGCGCCGGACAGTTCGCGCGCAAACTCGTACAGGGCGCGTGAGCGCGATTCGCGATGCTGGGCAATGCGGGCCTGAAAGCGCAGGTTTGAGGTTAAATAACCGATAATCATGCCGACCATCAGCATCACTGCAAACGTCACAATATATTGCAAGTTGGTGACGGCAAACGAGAACCGCGGCGGGACAAAAAAGAAGTCGAATGCCGCCACGCCCACTACTGTTGCGACGATCGACGGCCCGCTTCCGAACCGTATGGCGACCAATACAACCGTCAGCAAAAACAGCATGACGATATTGGCCAAATCGAAATAGGGTGACAATGGGGTAGCAATCAACGCCGTCAGCAGGCTGGCCGCCACCGCAGCCAGATAGCGCCAGTGCACGGGCCAATCGCGCGACGTCGAATAATCGTTCTCGGCTAGCTCATGTTGAACCTTCTCCAGATCGGCCGAGTTTTCTGCTTCCGAAACTTCTTCCGAACTGGCGCGGCCGATTTCAACCAAATCGATGTCAGGCGCAAAATGGGCAATCCGTTTTAAGTGATCGACGCGCCATGGGCTGGCGGAACGGTCGCGCCCCAGAATTATTTTCGATAAATTCTGGCTGCGGGCATAGTCGACAATCGCTTTTGCAATATCATTTCCCGACAGAACTGCCGTCTTGGCGCCGAGATCGCGAGCCAGCTTCAATGCCTTGAGGATACGTTCGCGCCGTGCCGAAGGCAGGCGTTGCAATTTAGGCGTTTCCACATACACCACATGCCAATCGGCATTCAAGTTGCTTGCCAACCGGGCCGCACTGCGAATGACATGTTGATTGTCCGGCCGCGGACCGATGCAGGCCAGCAAGGAAGTATCTGTCTTCCATACTGCGCTGATCGATTTTTCTATGCGATAAGCCTGCACATCGTCTTCGATACGGTCGGCGGTGCGTCGCAACGCCAGTTCGCGCAGCGCAATCAGATTTCCCTTGCGGAAAAAATTCTTGGAGGCGTGCTCTGCCTGCACCACCTGGTACACTTTCCCGGCCTTGAGGCGGGCCAGCAGTTCGTCTGCCGGAATGTCGACCAATACCACTTCATCGGCTGCGTCGAACACCGTGTCCGGTACCGTTTCCGACACGCGAATTCCGGTAATTCCGCCAACCACATCGTTCAAACTATCCAGGTGCTGAACATTAACGGTGGTAAAGACGTCGATACCGTCATCCAGCAATTCCTGGACGTCTTGCCAGCGCTTCGGATGGCGCGACCCCGGTGCATTGGAGTGCGCCAATTCATCCATGAGGATCAATGTCGGATGACGCTTCAATGCCTCGTCGATATCGAATTCGGAAATGGTCTTTCCGCGATACTCAATGGCTTTCGGCGGGAGAACATCGAGACCGTCGAGCAGAGAGGCGGTTTCAATGCGTCCATGGGTTTCGACCACGCCGAC
>JBIODP010000002.1:0-35485 GCA_044445195.1 Burkholderiales bacterium
AGCATCGATGCGGCCACGCTGGAACAGGTGCTGGCTTTGCGTAGCGAACAGGATTATCACGTCACCCCGTTTATGCCGACACCGTTATACGATGGCAATCCGACCTATGTATATCATGCTGCGATTCGCGCCCCCGACGATGACGGACGGGTGGTCGGCGGCATTGGTATCGTATTCGATTCCGGTCCGGAATTTTCGGCCATGTTGCGCGGCGGAATTGGCGGCAAGCAATCCATTACCGCGCTATTCCTCGACCGCACCGGCAACGTCATTTCAAGCACCGACCCGACCCGCCCGGTCGGCGCTCATCTTGAAATCGACCCGGCCATGCTGGCGCTGCCGAACGGCAGCAGCGCGTCGCGCATCGTGATCCACGACGGCCACTACGCGATCATGGGCTGCACGGTATCGAACGGCTATCGCGAATTCAAGGTGTCCGACGGCTATCGCGAAGACGTGATTGCGGTGGTATTCGACTCGTTTGGCGAAGTGCGCGAGCGCCTCGGCGCGGGCTCCAGGGCCGAAACGATGCTCGACGCCACGCTGAACGCCGGCAAAGGCCTTGAGTATGCGACCTTTTTTATCGACGATGCTTTGTTCGCGCTGGCGGCCGAGAATGTGCTGGAAGCCTTGCCGGCCTCGGCACTATCGCCGGTTTCGCTGGGCGGTCGAACCGATCGGGTCGGCATTCTTCCGCTGCAGCACGGATCCGGCGGCAAACACTTCGTCTGGGTGTTCGACCTTGGGTACCTGATACGCGGCATACCATCGGTCATCGACAGCAGCAGCCAGGTCATCGTCGTCAAACACGCGGACAAAACCGTAGGTTTGCTGGTCAGCGAGTTGCACGCGGTAGCGGAATTCGATCCGGCACAGATAGTGCCGACTCCATTTGCTGGGCCTGCCAGCGGCAATCTGATCTCCGAAGTCATCAAGGCCAACGGCGGGAAGCTCCTGATCCAGTCGGTCGATGTCGCCCATTTGTTTGAAATCTTGATAACCTCGCCAGTCACCGATAATCAGGAAGTTGAAGAGCAGATGCCGCTAAAGGATATGCCGATTGGGTCGCATAAACTGGAACCGGCAGATCTTTTATGCGCCTAGCACGCGCATTGACCAGTTTGATAAGGACGAATATGTTTTCTTCGGGTCGCTAATATTGCGGAGCGCCAAACTGAACCGGGGCTGGTAACGGACCGTCTTTGCTATAATTGTCGAGGATTTTTATCCCGACGCCGTAAACCATCGCTGCATTGTCTTTGGCAACGGTGTATTTTGCGACGCGCCTGAATATTATGGTTCACTTTTCAGAACAGTACCCTATGCAAATTTCCTTACGGTGACCCTGTGGATACCGTTCCCTTATGGGTGCAACTTCTCGCACTAGCCACCCTCATTTTATTATCAGCTTTTTTTGCCATGGCCGAAACGGCCCTGATGGCCGCGAACCGGCATCGGCTGCGCCATTTGGCCAAGCGCGGCAGTAAACAGGCGGTCACAACCTTATGGCTGCTGGACCGCACCGACAAGGTGCTGTCGCTGGTATTGATTGCCAACACCCTGGTCAATGCGCTGGCGACCGCATTGGTCACCGCGATTGCTATCTGGACCTTCGGTAATAATGAGCGTGTGCTCACCATTGCCACGGCGGCGGTGGCTTTCACGCTGATCGTGTTTGCTGAAATTGGCCCCAAAATCATCGGAGCGACCTATCCCGAACGGATCGCCCTGCCGACCAGCCTCATCCTCAAACCGCTGATGACGGTCGGCAAGCCGATCATCTGGATCGTGAACCTGCTGGTGTCCGGTCTGTTGGCAGTGCTGCGCATCAAAACCGGTAATTCGGCGCGGGACCACAGATTATCGCCGGAAGAATTGCGCTCCATGGTATTGGAGGGCGGTAATTTTATTCCGAAGAAACACAAAAGCATTTTACTCAATCTGTTCGATCTTGAAAAAATCTCGGTCGAAGACGTGATGACGCCGCGCGCGCAGATTGAAGCGCTCAACCTGTCTGTGCCTGTCGATGAGATCAAACACCAGCTCACCACCTGTTACCACAACAAATTGCCGGTATACGAAGGCGAAATCAATAAAATTATCGGTATTTTGCATGTGCGCAAAGCAATCGCCCTGCTCAACCAACAGGAAGACCTGGCGGTCGAGCATTTTCGCGAATTGCTGACGCCTCCTTATTTTGTGCCGGAAGACACCGACGTCTTCACCCAGCTACAGTATTTTCAGGAGAACCATGAACGGCTTGGCATCATTGTCGACGAGTATGGCGAAGTGCAGGGCTTGGTCACCCTGGACGACATCATTGAAGAAATGATCGGTGAATTTACCACGTCAATGCCGGGTGCCGCGCGTGCCGACGCCTTTAGCTGGGATAGTCACGGCGAATGCTTGCTGGAGGGCACCGTTACGCTACGCGACATCAACAAGCACCTGGGCTTGAATTTCCCGCTCGACGGCCCCAAAACCCTCAATGGCCTGTTGCTGGAGTTGTTGCAAGATATCCCCGAAGCAAGCGTAAGCCTGAAAATCGCCAATTGCATTATCGAAATAGTGCAGGTTCAGCACCAGGCAATCAAAGTCGTCAAATTAATTAACCGGAAAACCACCGGAATGCGCAGCGCGCTGAGTCCAACCCCAAGATGAACAATCACTTTACAAATTAGGGTCCTAAAGGCATCATCCAATGCTGCCAGGATGTTTTCGGCATAACCACTGACCTAGAAATTATGGCTGCAGTCCTTCCCAACTCACCATCCAATACGGCAATCTCGGGCCTTGCGCGCGCATTGCTGCAGGCTGGTCGCCTGTCGGCGCAGCAAGTCGAGACGCTTTCCAAAAAAGCAGCCAACGAAAAAAGCCCATTTATCGATGTGCTGCTGCAAAGCGGCAACATAGACGGGCGTTCGCTGGCGATTTTCTGCTCGGAAACGTTCGGCTATCCGATACTTGATTTGTCAGCCTTCAATATTGCTTCCGTTCCCGAAAAAATTATTGACTCCAAGCTGATGCTTAGCCAACGCGTCCTGGCCCTGTCCAAGCGAGGCAACAAGATTTCGGTAGCAATCTCCGACCCGACCAACACCCAGGCGCTGGACCAGATCAAATTCCAGACCGAGTTGACGGTGGAACCGGTTATCGTTGAGCATGCGCCACTGCTGCAGATAATCGACAAGAAAGGACAATCGGCCGAGCAAAACCTCAATGAAATGATCGGCGACGATCTCGACATCGAATTTGCCGAAGGCGACATGACGGATTCGGGCGAGGCAACGACAATTTCCGACATCGACGATGCGCCGGTTGTCAGATTCCTGCAAAAAATCCTGATGGACGCGATCAACCTGGGGGCGTCGGACTTGCACTTTGAGCCTTTTGAAAAATATTACCGAATCCGCTTTCGGGTAGACGGCATTCTGCGTGAAATTGCACAACCGCCACTGGCGATCAAGGAAAAACTGGCGTCGCGTATCAAGGTCATTTCCAAGCTCGACATCTCGGAAAAACGGGTTCCGCAAGACGGCCGCATGAAACTGGTGCTGTCGAAAACCCATTCCATCGATTTTCGCGTCAGCACGCTACCCACGCTTTATGGCGAAAAAATCGTCATGCGTATCCTCGATGCAACACAAGCGCAACTGGGCATCGAGTCTCTGGGCTATGAGCCGGATCAAAAAGAAACCCTGATGGCTGCGATCCAGCGCCCCTATGGCATGGTGCTGGTGACAGGACCGACCGGTTCCGGCAAGACGGTGTCGCTCTATACTTGCCTAAATATCCTGAATAAGCCCAGCATCAACATTTCGACGGCCGAAGATCCGGTGGAAATCAATTTGCCCGGCGTCAACCAGGTCAATATAAACGATAGAGCCGGCTTGACCTTCCCGGTTGCCTTAAAGGCATTTTTACGACAAGATCCGGACATCATCATGGTAGGTGAAATTCGCGATCTGGAAACTGCCGATATCGCGATCAAGGCGGCGCAAACCGGCCATATGGTATTTTCTACGCTTCACACCAACGATGCGCCGGCTACCCTGACGCGTTTGATGAACATGGGCGTAGCGCCGTTTAACATCGCGTCGGCGGTGATTTTGATCACCGCCCAACGATTGGCCCGTCGGCTATGCACGTGCCGACAAACGACTGTGATTCCCGATGAAACATTGATTGAGGCCGGCTTCAAGGCGGAAGAACTGGATGGCTCCTGGCAACCGTACAAACCGGTCGGATGCGAACGCTGTAGCGGAAGCGGCTACAAGGGCCGCGTTGGCATTTATCAGGTCATGCCGCTTACTGAAAATATAGAACGCATAATTTTGGCGCACGGCACCGCCCTTGAAATTGAGGCGCAGGCCAGGCTCGACGGCGTGAAGACGCTGCGCGAATCGGGTTTGGTAAAAGTAAAACAGGGTCTGACCAGTCTGGAAGAGGTACTCGGCTGTACCAATGAATGAGGGGGATGAGTATGGCAACGGCAGCGCAAAAAGTCGCGACCCAGGCAAAAGACATGATCTTCGCCTGGGAGGGCAAAGACAAGTCCGGCAAGACCGTCAAAGGCGAATTGCGCGCCGGCGGCGAAGCGACAGTCAGCGCGACATTGCGCCGGCAAGGCATCCTGGTTACCAAAATCAAGAAAAAATCCTTCAACAGCGGCAAGAAAATTACCGAAAAAGACATCACTTTGTTTACCAGGCAACTGGCAACCATGATGAAAGCCGGCGTGCCTTTGCTGCAATCTTTTGAGATCGTGGCAAAAGGGCATTCCAATCCATCGATGTCCAAGCTGATTCAGGATATCAGAGCCGACGTCGAAACCGGCACCAGCCTGAATCAGGCTTTCCGCAAATTTCCCTTGTATTTCGATGCGTTGTTTTGCAATCTGGTCGGCGCCGGCGAGCAAGCCGGTATTCTGGAAGACTTGCTGACGCGACTGGCTATCTATAAAGAAAAGACCATTGCCATCAAAGGGAAAATCAAGTCCGCGATGTTTTATCCGGTTTCGATTCTGGTGGTGGCTTTTGTCGTCACCGCGGTGATCATGATTTGGGTGGTGCCTGCTTTCAAGTCCGTATTCGCCAGTTTTGGGGCGGATTTGCCCGCGCCTACCCTGATTGTCATGGCAATCTCCGACTTCTTCGTGAAATGGTGGTGGCTGATATTTGGCAGTATCGGCGGCGCGCTCTATTTTTTCTTTCAAGCATGGAGGCGCTCGGAAAAAATGCAGCGCGCCATGGACACTATTCTGCTCAAATTGCCGGTCTTTGGCGAAGTGATGAAAAAAGCCACCGTTGCCCGCTGGACCCGCACATTGGCGACCATGTTTGCGGCCGGGGTTCCGCTGGTCGAAGCACTCGATTCCGTTGGCGGCGCATCCGGCAACTTTGTCTATCTGGATGCGACCAAGAAGATTCAAACAGAAGTCAGCACCGGAACCAGCCTGACGGCCGCCATGCAAAACGCTAATATATTTCCCAGTATGGTGACGCAAATGGTTGCCATCGGCGAAGAATCCGGCGCCCTGGATTCCATGCTGGGAAAGGTCGCCGATTTTTACGAAGCCGAAGTGGACGATGCGGTGGAAGCCATGTCCAGCCTGATGGAACCGATGATCATGGTTATTCTGGGGGTATTGATCGGCGGCTTGGTGGTTGCCATGTACCTGCCTATTTTCAAGCTGGGATCGGTGGTCTGATGCTGGATATCCTTTTTGCCGCGCCGGGGAACATTTTCCCGGCAGTAACGGCTGGTGTGATCGGTTTGGTTTTCGGCAGCTTCCTGAATGTCGTGATTCATAGAATTCCGCGCATGATGCAGCGTGAATCGGATGACTATCTGGCAAGCGAAGCCGAAGATGAAAACCGGCAGGAAGCGATGCGATTAGGGTCACCGGTCACGTCCGTTTCGGTTCAAAGCGATACGCCGTTGCCGCACGCCGACCGCTATGACCTCACGATGCCGCGCTCCGCATGTCCGGTTTGCCAACACAAGATTACCGCGCTTGAGAACATTCCTGTCATCAGCTACCTCGCGCTGCGGGGAAAGTGCAGCGCATGCCACGCGCCGATTTCGATCCGTTATCCTATTGTCGAACTATTGACCGGTATCTTGTCGGCTTGTCTGATTTGGCATTTTGGGAGCGGCTTGCTGGGGCTGGCCAGCCTGGTATTTTGCACTTTGCTGATCGCGCTGACATTTATCGATGCAGATACGCAATTCCTGCCGGACAGCCTGACCTATCCGCTGCTATGGTGCGGCTTGCTGCTGAACTTGCAGGGCTTGATTGTGCCGCTGAGCGAAGCCGTTATCGGCGCTGCGGCCGGCTATCTATCGCTCTGGCTGGTCAATTGGCTTTTCAAGCTTGTCAGAAAAATGGATGGAATGGGCAACGGCGACTTCAAGCTGCTGGCAGCATTGGGCGCCTGGCTCGGCTGGAAAATGCTGCCGCTCATCGTGCTGCTTTCCGCACTGGTTGGTTCAGTGGTCGGCATTACGCTGATTCTGCTGGCAAGGCATGGCCGCAACAAAGCAATCCCTTATGGACCGTACCTGGCCGGCGCAGGAATGATTGCATTTCTTTTTGGCAATAAAATCCTGCAAGCCTACCTCAACATCGCTTAGCGCGCTGATGGACAGCGACAACGCATCCCCCCTTTTTTCAGTCGGATTAACCGGCGGTATCGGCTCCGGCAAAAGCACCGTTGCCGATATGTTTGCGGCGCGCGGCGCGGCGATCATAGACGCCGACCTGATTGCGCATCAAGTGACTGCGCCTCACGGTGCTGCGATGGCGGCGATTCGAGCGCAGTTCGGCGACGCCTACCTGCTGCCGGACGGCGCGCTGGATCGCGACAAAATGCGCGCATTGGTATTCTCCGACCCCTCGGCGAAAATTCAACTGGAAAATATCCTGCATCCGCTAATACAGGCTGAAATGAACGTTGCTGCAGCGCAAACTCAAGGCATCTATGCGATATTCGTCATTCCATTATTGGTCGAATCCGGCGCATGGAAACAGCGCGTTTCGCGCGTGTTGGTCGTCGATTGCCCGGAAGAGATGCAAATTCAACGGGTAAGCAGGCGTAATGCGCTTGACGAGTCGCAGATACGCGCCATCCTATCCACTCAGGCATCGCGTGCCAAGCGCTTGGCGGCGGCGGACGATGTGCTCATCAATGACGGCGAAACGTCAGCACTGGAGCCACAAGTCGACCGCTTGCATGCGCTGTATTCTGCTTTGGCAAAAACAATTGCAAAAAAACACGGACAACATTTGTAATTTCTCTCACATTCGTTCAAAATCACATAATTATTGCTCAGATCAATATTTCGAAAGATGCTATTTTGATAGTTTACGAATACCCTTTCAACGAGCGTATTCGCACCTTGTTGCGGTTGGAAGACCTGTACGAGAAGTTTGCGTTTTTTCTGAATCAGGAACACCCGTTGCAACATCATGTAGCGCTTTCCACCATCTTCGAGATGCTTGAAGTGGCGGGCCGGGCCGACTTGAAATCCGATTTGCTGCAGGAGCTTGAGCGGCAAAAGCAGATGCTGCTCGGGTTTAAATCCAATCCTAACGTAGAACCCGAGCGGCTTAATGCCGTGCTGCTCGAAGTTGACCGCATCAGCGCAGCGCTGATAACCTCGCAAGGAAAAACCGGGCAGCACTTGCGCGACAACGAGTGGCTGATGAGCATACGCGGACGCACCATCATTCCGGGCGGCGCATGCGAGTTCGATCTGCCATCCTATTACGCATGGCAACAACACCCGGCGGACCAACGCGCGTTGGACATTTCCAACTGGTTTGCGCCGCTGGCGCCATTGTTCGATGCAATCGGCATCGTGCTGCGCTTGCTGCGCGAATCCGGCAGGCCTGCCAAAATGATCGCGCAAAACGGCAGTTATCAACAAATGCTGCAAGGCAAAGTGTACCAAATGCTGCGCCTGTCGATCGATGAGTCGCTGGCGGCGATTCCGGAGATTTCAGCCAATAAATATATGTTGTGGGTGCGCTTTACCTCGCAGGGCGGCGACTTGAAACCGAAGCCGCAGGAAAACGATGTGCCGTTTGAGCTTACCTTGTGCAGTTTCTGAAAACCCACTCCTGACTGAATACTGATGACGGCACTGGTGGATTGCCCAACCTGCGGCAAAAAAGTTGAATGGTCGGAACAAAACAAGTTTCGCCCTTTTTGCAGCGAACGCTGCAAACAGATCGACCTGGGTGCATGGGCGGAGGAAAAATATGTGATTCCCGCAGTGAATCCGCCGGAAGATATTGAAGACGAAAACCGATCGCTACCGCATTAGCCGGGTAGATTGGGCTGCAAAGCCCAACGCCAGCGATGACGATAAACCGTTGGGCTTTGCAGCTCAACCTACGCTGTACCGATTACTGCGAACGATAAACACTCGGAGCAACGCCGGTCCATAACTTGAACGCGCGGTGGAACGTGGTCGAATCTGCAAATCCCAGCTTCTCGCTGATTTCTGCGATCGTACCGGTTGTCGCAGACAGCATGGAAATTGCCATATCCCGTCGCAAGTTGTCTTTTATCTCTTGAAAGCTGGTGCCTTCAGTCAGCAATTGTCGATGCAAGGTGCTGCTTGACAGGTTCAATGCGTGCGCAATTTGCGGCAATCCCCTTACTTCCGGCAACGCTCGTTGCAATTGAGCACGAACCTGAACGGAAACGATGCTTTGATTGTGATACTGGGTAAGCAGACTGGCAGGGACGTGCCTGATCAATTCATTTAATTCTTCCTCGCTGCGCCGCACGGGCATTGACAGATAGACGGGGTCCAGCCACAGTACCGAACGAGGCTTGTCAAAAAAATATGGCCCTGGATAAATCGCATCATACTCCGTCACATAACTTGGCCGGGCGTGGGCGAAATCGGTCCGGGTCGGCTTGATACGCTCCTTGATCATCCAGCAGGCCAATGCGAAAACGCTCCTGATCACCGTTTCGCGCATGAAGATCGAGTGCTCGCCCGGCGGGCAAAGCTCGACAATCGACAAACCGATCAGGTTGCCGTCGCACAGCATTTCCATTTCGATATCGTCTATTATGAGACGGGAGTAGCGAATCCAGCGTTTGAACGCTTCCTCCAACGTCGCTGCGCTGAGCATGCCGCGGCATAGAAACTCGAATGAGCCGCGCCGAAGCGGGCGAGAAAATAGGCCAATTCCTTCGTCATCGAAGGTCTCCACAACCAAATTGACGAAAGCAGTGAATTGCTCGGCACCGATGCGGGCCGATGGCTCCCGTAGCAGCGACAACGGAATGTCGGACGCCTCCAGTAAACGCGCGGGACTACTCTGATAACGCGACAGTGCGTTCAGGATGCTATGGACAAAAATAATCGACGTAGTGAACGTCAATGTTGGTTTGGAAGACATCGCCCGCCTGTTATGCTGCGTTGCACAAACGATTGACAGATTATGCAAACATTTCGACTCCATTTGCAATAAGCATAGTCTGGGAACCTGTTTATTATTGGCCAGAGTTTAGCAATTCTGTTTGACGATGGGTATAAATAAAATAAAGCTCGTCTATAAACCGAACCAGAATGATACTCGTCATTGAGCCAGGTACGAAGGTATTGTGGAAAAGGAAAAAGTCAGGGTTTAACTAGCGGCAAAGAGTCATTAATATTTAACTAAATAATTACACTAATGGGGACAAGCATGAAAAAACAAATAGGGAAATATCTGGTTGGCGCGCTACTGGCCATGTTCATTTTACCGATGCAATCCTGGGCTACCGGGTATGCCCAAACAAAATACCCAATCCTGCTCGTTCACGGCCTGTTTGGATTTGATAGTATCGCCGGAATCGAATATTTCTACGACATTCCGGAATCGTTGCATTCCGACGGCGCAACGGTATATGTCGACACGGTTTCCGCCGCCAACAGTACCCTGGTGCGCGGGGAACAATTGTTGACCCAAGTGGAGCAGATTATCGCCGCCACCGGCGCAAAAAAAGTCAATTTGATCGGCCATAGCCACGGCGGCCCGACTGCCCGTTATGTCGCAGCGGTGAGGCCAGATCTGGTTGCTTCCGTCACCTCGGTTGGCGGCGTCAACAAGGGCTCGGCGGTTGCCGATATATTGATCAATGTCGCTCCTCCTGGCTCTCTATCGCAGTCGATTCTGGCCACTGTTGCCAATGCGCTGGCAAGTTTTATCGATCTCTTGACTGGCTCGCCCAATCTACCGCAAAACGCCATCGCCGCTGAGCAATCGCTCAGCACTGCCGGCTCGCTTGCGTTCAATGTAACGTATCCGCAGGGTGTGCCGACGTCCGCTTGCGGCAACGGCGCTGCCGAGGTTAACGGCGTGTATTACTTCTCATGGAGCGGCCATTCTCAATTGACAAACATTTTGGATGCCTCCGATCCAATCCTGGCTTTGACATCGCTGGCGTTTACTGGCGACAATGACGGCCTGGTGTCAATCTGCTCGTCTGGTCTGGGTACCGTCATCGCCACTAACTATACTCAAAATCATCTGGACGAAGTCAATCAGATCCTTGGTCTGACCTATATTTTTGCACAATATAGCCCGGTCCAGCTTTACGAAAACCAGGCGAATCGCCTGAAAGGTCTCGGCCTCTAAGTTGCCGTAAAAGAGTGTGCCGTTGCACAATTGGGCGGGATATTCGTCCCGCCCAATGGCGATATTTATTGACAACTTCCAATTCTGAAACAACGCTGAAATGAAAACAAGGTCTCTCCTCGCGGTTAGTTCGGCGGCGCTGGTCGCCGTCGTTTTTTTCATCGTCACGCTGACGCGCCCAACCGAACATACGCCACCGAAAGTGGTGGCGGGAAAGGATATGTTCTCGTTCGTCCACTCGCTGGCAGGCACCCAGCCTCCCGACGTCACGTTGGCCGACGACGGCATGCTGATCGCGGACGTTCGGTTAAGACACATGTTCGACTACTATCTGTCTACCGGCGCCGACGTACCCCTGGAAGCTATTCGCGCAAAAATTGAAGCGGAACTTGATCGTACGCTTAAACCTGCCGCTGCCAAAGAAGCCAAGCGGCTGCTTGCCAGCTACCTTGATTTCAAGGCGGCACTGATTGAGATGGAAAAGAACCCCCAGCGATCAGAGCCTGGCCTATCGCCGATCCGCGCCCGCCTGATGGCGATCCAACAAATACGCGCACGTTTTTTCACGCCAAAGGAAATTGAAGGCATGTTCGGCTTTGATGACGCCAATGACATGGATTCGGTAGCGCGCCTGGAAATCAACCAGGACAAGAGCCTCACCCTGGAACAAAAGAAAGCGAAACTCGCTGCGCTGGATGCCGCCATGCCTCAGGCCCTGCGTGAAGCGCGCGAAGCGCCGATGAAAGTCGCCAAGATGGAAGAGACGGCGGAAAAGATGCGCGCTAACGGCGCCACCGACGATGATGTTTACCGCATGCGCGCCAAAGTATTCTCGCCCGAAGCGGCAACGCGGCTGGCAGAACTGGATCAGAGAATCCTGAATTGGAAACAACGCATCGCTACCTATCAAGCCCAACGTAATATGCTGCTTGGCAATACGAGCCTTTCGGACACCGACCGGCAAACTGCAATCCAGCAGTTGCGCGACGGACTGTTTTCTAACGACGAGCAGAAGCGGTTGGCTGCGTATGAATAACACCGGAAAGGTGAGCCGCCACACGTGGCGGCCTTAGCAGACGTTCGATTGGCCTCGCATTTTATCCAGCCATTCAATCAATGGAATCGTCGCCGGCAATAGCGGCGCGACGTCCACACTGCCCTGCCAGGCGAACGCTTGCCCCTCCAGACTCTGCGGCTCGCCCTGCCAGTCCCTGCTGATATAGAAATGAAGCCGGACGTGGGCATGAGGATACACATGCTCGACTCCGCACCAAGGTTCGGCCGAGCCGATGAGCAAACCGAGTTCCTCGGCAAATTCGCGCTTCAATGCGTCAAAAATAGATTCGCCCTGCTCTACCTTCCCACCGGGAAACTCCCAATATCCCGCATACGGTTTTCCCGGCGGACGCTGCGCCAGTAAAATATCGCCGTTCGGTTTCATCAATATGCCGACTGCAACGTCAATCGGCGCGACAACAGTTTGCATCGTTTATCCCATCTTGTCGGCAACGTGCGCCATTCTATCGGATAAAGTCAGAATTCTTCCCAATTCATATTATCGGTTCCGGTTGCTTTTGATCTGACCACCGCGGTTGAGGTTGCCCTTCGGCTTATGGGCTTGATCGATGCAACCGATGATGGCGCGGCGGGGCGCGGCACGCGCAGAGCCCGGACGCTTTGCGGCGCCGCATTCATGTCGCTTCCGTTTGCGGCCCTGGGCAACTTGAAAATTTTCAATCCGGTTGACAACGCCAATGTTTTCTTTTCCAAAACACGGGCCGCGGCTGCCACTTCCTCAACCATGGTCGCATTTTGCTGTGTTACCTGATCCATCTGAATAATTGCATCCTTCACCTGTCTGATACCTGCGCTCTGTTCGGTAGAGGCTGCGCTTATCTCACCCACGATGCCCGACAAACGGGCGATTGCGGCAATCACTGAATTCATGTTGCGGCCTGCATCGTCGGCAATATTAACGCCGGCATCGACCTTGGCGACGGAAGCGCCGACCAGCGACTTTATTTCTTTCGCCGCGACGGCGCTTCGCTGCGCCAGGCTCCGCACTTCGGTCGCCACTACTGCAAAGCCTCTTCCGTGTTCGCCGGCGCGCGCTGCTTCGACCGCCGCGTTAAGCGCCAGGATGTTGGTTTGGAAGGCGAAGCTGTCGATTAATCCGATAATCTCGACGATTTGCCTGAACGAAGCATTGATGTCGTGCATGGATGAAACAACCTGTTCAACAGCAGCGCCGCCTTTTTCGGCAATATTCCGGGCGTCCGTTGCCAGGCCGTTGGCCTCCGCAGCGTGATCGGAGTTTTGTTGCACCGTTGCCGCCAGTTCCTCCATGCTGGCAGATGTTTGTTCCAGGCTAGACGCTTGCGCTTCCGTTCTGGCAGACAGGTCCATATTCCCCACTGACACCTCATGGGCCGCAGCGCCGATCTGAGACACATCATTTCTCACACTGCCTATCAGCGAACTTACATTGACGTTTAGCTGCCGCAAGCTCCGCAACAACTGCCCGCCCACATCCCTGCGTTGTATGTCTATATGCATAGTCATATCGCACCCGGACATTGCTTGCGAAGCCTTCATTGCCATTCTTAGCGGCGCGACGATCGCCTGGCGGAGCGAATACCAAAAATAGATTACCGCCAGCATAGCCGACGCAATCAACGTGCCCAGTATTGGATTTGAACCGCCGCACCAGACCAGCACACTCGCTGCTGCCAGCAGAAGCGCGATGAAACCGACGTTGAGCATGACCCGCCGTGCAAGCGGAACAGGCGGCCCTGAGAAAATTCTGCTCCACATTCCTGTTTTGATCGCTGCGCCTTGCCGGATGACGATGCGGTCGGGATTGCCCGCATTGATGCTTTTGTAAAGCCGGGATGCCGCATCGACCTGCTCCAGCGACGGTTTGGATCGCACAGACATATAGCCGGTCAACTTGCCGTCATTGAATAAAGGCGTGACGTTTGCCATGACCCAGTAATAGTCGCCGTTTTTGCAGCGGTTTTTAACCACCCCGCTCCATGATTGGCCAGATTGGACGGTTGTCCACAGATCTTCAAATGCTTCGGCTGGCATGTCCGGATGACGCACGATGTTATGCGGAGCGCCGATCAATTCTTCTTCGGTGAATCCGCTTACCTCCACAAAATAGGGGTTCGCATAAGTGATCTTGCCTTTAACATCCGTGGTCGAGACAAGCGTCTCACTCCCGTCTAATACATGTTCGTAATCGGTTACCGGTAAATTTTTACGCATGTGATGGCGTTCCTTGGACTAAAGGTTGTCTTTTCGTCAATCGACAATTCTCGTTGGACGAGAAATTCCATCGACGTGATCACTGCTACTACTGAAGAGGCAGGCTGTATAGCGAAGACTTTCTATGAGAAAGCACGCAGCTGACCTACGCTGAAAATGATTTCTTAAAATGACAAGCATTTCTGAAAAGAAATTATATCAAATCGAAGAAATCGAGTAAAGTGTTTTTATCGTTTATATCGTTTATATCTTATTTATTGAATATAAAAATGGGAAGCCGCTCTTTAAGTTGTGAAATTTAATCGGCCAGTAAGGAGGCGCCCTGACTGTGTCATGTTTTGCCATTGCTTTTATACTAATATTTGCGTAGGCTCAACCAATTGACTGCGCTCATGTATTTGCAGCCACCCGTGTTACATAAACAGGGGTCCGAAGTGAAGGACTGCGGCCAATAGCGGTCGTTGCCATGTCCCGATACCCGGCATTCATCGACCATTTTCATTGCGTCGCAATGAATCGATAAATTTTGTCATCTACCGCATCGAGTTCCAGGTTCAGCCGCGTGCGATCCATAATCCACTGCGCCCAGCAACGGCAAACGACTGTCCGCATCGTAGCGCAATATTTTTCTTGTTGAATGCGTCATGGCAAGAGCAGGCGAAATGCATTTGTGCAAATGTGAATTCCTTGCTACAATCATTATTATGTGCATAGCAACTTGCTTAGGCAAGCGCTATGAAGCATCCGACAAAATTGAGATTATGGGGATTTATAAATGAATATCGCTAAGACAACTGCTTTGATGGTCGCGGCAGGAATCCTGTGTGCCGCATGTAGCAGCACGCCTCCAAAGCAACCGGAGACCGCGACAGCACCGAAAACAACTCCTCCAGCAGTCGTATCGAAACCGGAGACACGTCCAGTGGCGATGCCGGTTGCGATTCCTGCATACCTGGATCCTAATAGTGCGATTTCGACCAAGCGAAGCGTCTATTTTGACTTCGACAATTACACGGTCAAGAAAGATTTCAGCCCACTGATCGAGTTGCAAGGAAAATACTTGGCTTCGAATCCAAGCGTGGCTGTGAAGATTGCAGGTAACGCGGACGAACGCGGCAGTAGCGAATACAACTTGGCGTTGGGTCAAAGACGCGCTGAAGCTGTGCGTCGCGCCTTGGCAATCTACGGCGCAAAGGATGCACAGATGGAAGCCATCAGTTTTGGGAAGGAAAAACCTAAGGCTTCCGGACATGATGAAGCGGCCTGGGCGCAGAATCGCCGCGCAGACATCCAGTATCCGACGAAGTAAGATAAGACTAACCTCGCTGGAGAGCAGTGCCCGACTCCAGCGAGCGTCCGAAGAATTTCAGTGCGGATATCGTTTTACAGGTCGGCGAGTGGAGTGTTTGCCGCACGTTCGTCCGCATTCAGAGCGAGGATCAGCTTGCCCAAATCTCGTTCCAGGCGGGAAAGTGTAAGTGCGTCGAGGCTCGCCAATGCGTCTGGGAGCACGCCGGCAAAAGGCGCCGGCGCCTTGCGCAATACTTTGACACCGCTTGGCATTATCTGCAACGTCACTGCGCGGCGGTCAGCCCCGGCCTTTGTCACCTCAACCATACCATGCGCCACCAGTGTTTTTACGAGATTGCTGGCGGTAGATTGATGGATATCCATCGCTTGCGCGAGATCGTTCATGCCGATTCCCGAATTCGATTGGATCACGCTTAATGCCCACAATTGAGCACCGCCGACGCCTGCAACCTTTTCCACCTGTCGAAAATGGGTTTTGACGGAATTGATCACGACGCGAAATTGTCGAAGAACGCGTGCGGTCGACGCGATACGATTGGCGGAAATTTCCTTCCGTGGCGCTACGCCGGCGGCCGCTTTTTTCGTAGTGGATTGCATTACAACATGATAACGGATAATGATGTCGTCTGAACACGTTGATGTTACATTTTTAGAGATACGGAATGCACTGAATGAAGCATGACCACCATATTGGGGACGCATTCCGAAAAGAATTTGCCGACTGGCGCTTATGGTCGGCCCGTTTCCTGGTGTTCGCGGCGGCAGCCGCTGCCGGGCTGACGGTGGTCGGGTTTACATGGCTATCGGAGCGCTCTCTTGAATTCTTTTTCGACTTAAGAAGCGAGGTATGGTGGCTGCCAGTCCTTTGGACGCCCCTATGCACGGCCGCCATTGTTTGGCTAGGCGGAAAGTATGCTCCGGGAGCCGCCGGGTCGGGTATTCCCCAGGTAATGGCTGCGCTTGACCCATCTGTCGACGCGGCGCGGCAGGGCCTGTTCGTCTCACTTAAGCTAACGATAGTCAAAATTGGTTTGACGGCATGGGGTCTGCTCGCCGGCTTGTCTTTAGGACGAGAAGGTCCGTCGGTACAAATTGCTGCTGGAGTGATGCTTGCGGTACGTCGATGGCTGCCAAAACGCACTGGCGTTACCGATCATGTGCTGCTCGTTGCAGGAGGAGCGGCAGGCATCGCAGCGGCGTTCAACACGCCACTGGCAGGCGTTATGTTTGCCATCGAGGAATTATCCCGTACACCTGAGAAACGCAATAGCGGTCTGCTGGTCGCCAGCATTGTATTTTCTGGACTCATTGCGGTATCGTTTACCGGCAACGCCACCTATTTCGGCGTCATCCATACTACTGAAATCGGTTTATCTCTGATGATGCCGGGTTTGCTTGTATCCGTCTGCAGCGGCCTCGCGGGAGGGCTGTTTTCACGTTTATTAATTGTCTCCCTGAGCGGTCAGTCGACCGATTTCGCCACTCGCCTGCGCAGCAAGCATCCCGTTTTATTCGCTGCCGCATGCGGCCTGATGGTCGCCGGAATTGGGCTTCTGACATATGGGGCGACATTTGGAAGCGGCTATATCCATACGCGTCATATGCTGGAGGGCACCGAGAGCACTCCCGCCGTATACGTGCTGTTCAAATTTATCGCGACCTGGCTCACCACCTGGTCCGGCGTACCCGCCGGCATTTTTGCCCCATCGTTGGCAATCGGCGCAGCGCTCGGAAATGATATAGCGATGCTTGTCCACTTTCCTCAGGCACCCGCGTTGATCGCTCTTGGCATGGCCGGCTTCCTCGCCGCCGTCACACAGGCGCCATTGACTTCTTTCATTATCGTGATGGAAATGGTCGATGGCCATGCGATGGTGCTGAGCCTCATGGGCTGCGCGCTAGTGGCCAGCACCCTCTCGCGCGTACTAAGTCGTCCTTTGTACCATTCGCTGGCGCAGATTCAGCTAAAACGGCTACCGGCGCACTAGAGCGATAAGCGATAAATGACATGCATGCGTGCAATACTGCCTGCATGATTCCGCCCGTAGATAAATCAAATATTGGCTGAGGCGAAATCATTGCCAGGAAGTAGTTGAAATGCGCCATATCGACATCAAAGCTTCCTGCCTTGTGTGCCCTTCCGCACAGATAATCCCTTGACGAAAGACGATCATGTCTTATCAGATGGAACTCGCTGAGGACTTGTGAATCAACTTATTATTAATAAAAGGCAACTGCATTTGTTTCCACCCACGGTGCACGGTCTTGTTCTGTCGAATTAATTGAATGCAAGCATGCCTTCTCAAAGCGCTTACCAATCGCAGCCAGATGCGAAAACCGCTCCTCAGGACGACCTGAAAACATTGTCTTTGCCGGAGCTTGAGAAGAGGCTGGGATCGTCGCCGGAAGGTCTTGCGCAAACCGAGGCCGCGAAACGGCTGGCCCAATACGGCCCGAACGAAATTGAAGAAAAAAAAACCAATCCGCTCCTGAAATTCCTTAGCTACTTTTGGGGGCCAATTCCATGGATGATCGAAGCAGCGGTGATCCTGTCGGCAGTCGCCCAGCACTGGCCGGACTTCGGCATCATTCTCGTGCTGTTGCTGGCCAACGCCGTGGTCGGATTCTGGGAAGAGCGCGAAGCAGGCAATGCCATTGAAGCACTCAAGGCCAAATTGGCGAGAAAGTCCCGAGTCAAACGCGATGGCAAGTGGATCACTCCGCCGGCACGCGAACTGGTGCCGGGTGACGTCATTCGCCTGCGCTTAGGCGACATTGTGCCGGCCGATGCGCGCCTGTTGGACGGCGATCCGATATCGGTCGACCAGTCCACGCTGACGGGCGAGTCGTTGCCCGCCACGCGTAAAGTTGGCGACGCGATTTTTTCCGGATCGATTATTCGCCGCGGCGAAAGCAGCGCACTGGTGTATAGCACCGGCGTCAATACCTATTTTGGCAAAACAGCGCAATTGGTGCAGGAGGCGCAAACCGTCAGCCATTTTCAAAAGGCGGTGTTAAAGATCGGCAATTACCTAATCATCCTGGCGGTGGCGTTGGTGGGGGTGATCATCGGAGTCGCGATCTTCCGCGGCGACCCGATCCTAACCACGTTGCAGTTCGCATTGGTGCTGACCGTCGCGGCGATCCCGGTCGCTATGCCGACTGTATTGTCGGTCACGATGGCGGTCGGTGCGCGCCTGCTGGCCAAAAAACAGGCTGTCGTCAGCCGGCTGGTGGCCATTGAAGAATTGGCAGGTGTGGACATGCTGTGCGCGGATAAGACAGGCACTCTGACGCAAAACAAGCTGACCTTGGGCGATCCGTTTTTCCTGAAGGATTTCACCGCCGAGCAAATCATCCTCAACGGCGCGCTGGCGTCGCGCAAGGAAAATGACGACACCATCGATCTGGCCGTCTTGGCCGGCCTGAAAGACGATCAGGTGCTGAAGGATTATCAGGTGTTGCATTTCCAACCGTTCGACCCGGTGCACAAACGTACTGAAGCCACCGTCAAGGATAAAGATGGAAAGCAGTTCAAAGTCACAAAGGGTGCGCCACAAGTGATCCTGGCTCTTGCGGCCAGCGCTGGCGAAATAAAATCAGCCATCGATAAGGCGGTCGACGACTTTGCGGCACGCGGCTTTCGCGCCTTGGGCGTGGCGCGTACCGACGCCAACGGGACGTGGCACTTTGTCGGTATATTGCCGTTGTTCGATCCGCCACGGGAAGATGCCAAAGCCACAATTGCGACCGCGCGGCAGATGGGCGTCAAGATCAAGATGGTGACCGGCGATGCACTGGCGATCGCAATAGAAACCGCCAAAAAATTGGATATGGGCACCAACATTCTCGATGCCAGCAGCCTGGGCGACTCGAAAAAGACGGAAAGTACCCAAGTAGCCGAGTCCATCGAACAGGCCGACGGCTTTGCGCAAGTGTTCCCTGAACACAAATTCCACATTATCGATGTGCTGCAACAGCACGGTCACATTGTCGGCATGACAGGTGACGGCGTGAATGATGCTCCCGCTCTAAAGAAGGCTGACTGCGGCATCGCCGTGTCGGGCGCAACTGATGCAGCGCGTGCAGCGGCATCCATCGTTCTGATGATGCCAGGCTTGTCGGTAATCATCGATGCGATTAAGGAAAGCCGTCGCATCTTTCAACGGATGAACAGCTATGCAATCTACCGCATTACCGAAACGTTACGTGTACTGCTGTTCATGACGCTGTCGATTCTGGTGTTTAACTTCTATCCGGTGACCGCCGTGATGATTGTGATGCTTGCATTGCTCAATGACGGCGCCATCCTGTCCATTGCATACGACAACGTTCATTACAAGGATCAACCGGAGGCTTGGAATATGCGTCTGGTGCTCGGTATCTCCACCGTATTGGGTGTGGTCGGGGTAGTTTCAGCCTTCGGCCTGTTTTATCTCGGTGAGCGCGTCTTTCATCTCGACCGTGCACATATCCAGACGTTGATGTATTTAAAGCTCTCGGTGGCTGGACATCTGACAATTTTCCTTACGCGCACACGCGGTTCATTCTGGTCCATACGACCCGCGCGAATTTTATGGATAGCTGTGCTAGGCACTCAAATTGTGGCGACCCTGATAGCGGTTTATGGGCTGTTTATGGCGCCACTGGGTTGGGGTTGGTCTGGGTTCGTCTGGGGTTATGCACTGCTATGGTTCCTGTTGAATGACCGGATAAAACTACTCGCGTATCGAATCCTAGACCCCGTCAAAACCGAGGTTAAATCCGATGCTTAACCAAAGCCTGATTTAGTAACGGAACCAAAATATGATGCTGGAACGGAAGCGAATGAAGATTTAACGCCCCAACTCATTGAATGAGTGCATTCATTTTACGAGCAGCTACGCGCGCAGAGGTTTGAACGGTGGAAGAATTGAAAAAGGCAGGGCGAGGAAAGTCGAAGTTTGGCATCGGTAAGCAGTTCCTGATAATGTCCTTTCTTATCGCGATTTGCGCAAACCCGCAAAATATAAATCCACGATACAATGCCGTCACGTTCAGGCCAATCAAAAACGACAGAGGGGAGTCACGACATGCCAGTTCTCGAAACGCCAGCCTTACCGAAAATTCAGCTCCCTGGTTTGCATCTTTATCATTTCGGCATGTCCAATTGCTCCCAGCGGGTGCGCATCCTACTCGAGGAAAAGAGGCTCGCCTGGACCGGTCATCCGATTGACCTCTCGCGCGATGAACATGCGACGCCGCAATATCTTGCCATCAACCCGCGCGGCCTTGTTCCGGCCTTGGTGCATGACGGGAGGGTGGTTATCGAGTCGCTCGATATCATGGAATATTTGGAGATCAACTTCCCCGCGACCAGTTTCAGGCCAGCGACAGATCATGTTGGCGTCGCCGACGAAGTTTGCACGCTTGCAGCCCAGGTGCAGCCGGCACTGAAGCTGCTCAGCCACGAGTTTCTGTTCAAACCGGTGCGACGCATGAGTGCGAAGCAACTTGAAGCCTTCGCACGCAATCATTCCGATCCGCATCTGGTCGCCTTCATGCGCGATTTTTCTTCCCGTGAGGGGTTTCAGCGTGCGCGGATTTCTGGCTCGGTCATAGAAATGGATCGTGCCTTTGCGCGGCTTGAACAGATCTTGGGCACCCGGCAATGGCTTGCCGGTGAGCGTTTCAGCATTGCGGATATCGCCTGGATGCCCAATCTGCGGCGAATGGAACTCATGCGATTCCCGCTGGCCGCGCGTCCGGCCTTGCGGGGATGGCTGGAACGCATCAAGGTCCGGCCCAGCTACCGCCGCGCATTGGCAGGCTACGAACCCGCTTGGCTGCGCTATGGCATGGGTACGTATACCTTCCTGCGCGCACTGCGCGGCACGGGCGTTACCGCTTTCGCGGAGGCCCGGCCATGATCGGCTACGTTGCCGCAGCCGCCGTCACGCTCGCGCTTGCCGCGTGGTTCGCGTGGGAAAGCCGGCGCCGCCGCACACATCCTGTCACCGGCGGCCTGCACCCCGACATCACCCTGCCGTTTCAACAAGAGTTTGAACTATACGGCAATCCTTTCTCGCATTGCTCGCGCAAGACACGGATCGTCTTTGCCGAGCTTGGCATCGCCTACCAGCACCACAATATCGACCTGATTGAAACCGGATCCTATCAAACCATTTCGCCGGCTTATCTGAAAATCAATCCGGCAGGGCTTGTGCCCTGCCTGCTGCACCACGGCCACCCGGTTTATGAATCGGATGAAATCTTGCGCTATGCGGCGGCGCAAACCGGCCCGCAAGCGGCGCGGTTAGTGCCTGACGACCCGGCTGCCCGCGCATCGATGCAACGCTGGATCGATTACGCCAGCCTGTCGAGCGCGAACCCCATGGGTGCTCGCGCTACCAGCGCCGGCGGTTGCGTGCCGGGTCTCACCATGCCGATTTTCATGACCGCGATTGCCTATATTCCGCTGCGGCGGATTCTGGTGGGATTTTTGTTTCATCCCGATAAAAAACGGCCTTTATTCTTTTGCACCGCGCGGATTCTCGGAATACGGCGCATGCTGAAAATAGCGCCGCTCCGTGAGATGATCACCGACAGCCGCGAGCATATGAGCCGCCATCTCGCAGCCCTCGCGGCGCAGCTTCGCGAAAGCGGCGGGCCATGGCTGGTTGGCGCGGAGTATACGCTAGCCGACGTAAGCTGGTCATGCGTGTTGCAGCGGCTCGAGGAAACCGGGTGGCTCGCCTATTTCAAATCCCGCCAGGAATTTAACGAGGTCGAGGCATATTGGCAGCGCTTGCAGGAGCGCCCGAGCTGGCGTTCCGCGATTACCGACAAAGCCCATCCCATCATCGAACAGGCTTCGCGCGATCTGAAGCTCCTGCTCGCTCAGGATGCGGCGGTACGGCAGGCTCTCTGGGGAATCGGTGCGGGTTGATATCATCTCAAATTCAGACGCTCCGAAAATACCGTCAGGTCGCTAACGGTGCAAACTGGCCGCGCAAAATTGAATAAGCCAGCCAGATAGCTATCATGCCATAAACCAGACGGGGGAGCCATTCAGCCAAGGCATTATCTTGCAGGCTGATGGTTTGCGCTTCCATTTGGGTAAATTGAAGTATGCCGCTAGCCAGTTTCCCGCTTCGTTCGCTGCTGTTCACCCTATGCAACCAGGTGGCATTGATAACCGGCACCTTGCTAAAAGTATCGGCAACGCTGGCGCCACTGCCAAGGATAGCGATCGCCGGGCTGAATTGCTCCCTTAAACAACCGTTGCCAACGCTCGCCACGGCTTTGGGCAACGCTTCGGAAAAGGGCACGCCACCTTCCAGCATCATCGCCAGAATCGCGAAGAATTCGTTGACCTGGCGTTTTATAATCCATTTGCCCACAACAGGCGTTTTCAGTTGCAAACGATGCCAATCCGATTCAGCTCCCAGGCCACGTAAAATCATCGGCAATCGAATCAACAAGAACAGGCCTATGCCCATGACAAGAATTCGCCCTGCGCTCAGTTTTATATAGTCAAATCCGCTTATTTCCGAGCTGACAAGCGCGGGTAAAGGTTGAATGAACAGCGAAATAATCAGCGTCAATGCCGGAAAGGTCAAACGTGATTTAATTTTTTTAATGCGGCCCGACAAACCCGCGTAATGACTGGCAAGCCGGCCATAAACTTCTGCCAGGCGCCCGCTTGATTCGGCCGCGTGTATCAGAGTTTTGTGCACCTCATTAAAAATACCTGCTTTAAATCCTGCTTCTGAAATTGGCCGTCCCAACGTTAATTGTTGCTGCATCGCTGCCAGCGGTTTTCTCAGCCTGGCCTCCGATTGCCTCAAAATATCAATAGCCTGAAAAGCCGGCAGCGCAGCTAATTCCATGGATTTTAGCTGGGTAAATAATGTGGCAAGCTGTTCGGCACTTAGTGAGTAATATGCTTTGGTCATTGCCTCATCGATGCTTCATCCTTTTCCGTTTTATCAGTCACCAGAGCTCCCGGTTTTATATGTAACCTTTTACCTGCCATGCCCGAATCTACCAGCAGAGTGGGCAGATCATATTACCGGTTTCGCCGATTTCCTGAATTAGCCGCATGTTATTGTTACAAGAACAAGACATGGTGAGATTTTTTCGGGCAGCTGAGATAAACGTCGAATATAGTCAATCCAGATTTTTCAAGGAATGCCATGATGTTTAGGACCAAAAACAGGCGCAGTTATTTGATTGCCGGCAGCTTAGGGATGATGCTTGCGGCTGCCGCGCTTTTTTCCGTTCAGGCAAGCGCCGACGATCGGGTGCTTGGCCCGGTGGCGCCATTAATCGCGGCAAAGCAATGGCTGAACACGCCGAGGCTGACCGCCGAGATGCTGCGCGGCAAGGTGGTGCTGGTAGATTTCTGGACATATTCATGCGGCAACTGCTTGAATGCCTTGCCGTCTGTCAAATTATGGGATGAAAAATATCGTGCCCAAGGCTTGGTGGTAATCGGGGTGCATACACCCGAGTTTCCCGCTGAAAGGGATAGGCAAAGCGTCGAGCAGGCGGTGAAGAGATTGGGCGTCGTGTATCCGGTTGTTCTCGATAACCAGTATGAAATCTGGAATGCCTACGCCAACAAATACTGGCCTGCGCAATATTTGATTGACGCCCAAGGCCAGCTTCGCTTTCAACACTATGGCGAAGGCGCGTATCAGGAGATCGAGTTAAATATACAAACATTGCTCAAGGAGGCGCGTCCGGGTTCAAGTGTCACCCTGCGCTGAATTTTCAAGGAGTTTTGCCATGATAAAAATCAGGGAAATACTGACGCTCTTGCTATTGACTGTCGCGTCATTTTCCGCCGTAGCCGCGCCAAACGAACAAACGGCGGTATTCGCAGGCGGCTGTTTCTGGGGCGTAGACGCGGTGTTCAAGCATGTCAGGGGTGTATCGGAAGTCGTGTCCGGCTATGCGGGCGGGGAAGGTTCGACAGCCCATTACGAACAGGTCAGCAATGGCAACACCGGACATGCCGAATCGGTGCGCGTGCGCTTCAATCCGGCGCAGGTTTCATACCAGCAATTGCTGCAAGTGTTTTTCAGCGTGGCGCACGATCCCACCCAACTCAACCGCCAGGGCCCGGATACCGGCAGCCAGTACCGCTCGGCAATTTTTTACACCAGCGCCGAGCAGCAGCGGACCGCACAAGGCTATATCCGGCAGCTCACTGCGACGGGCACTTTTTCCGCACCCATCGTCACGCAAGTGGTACCACTCAAGACGTTCTATCCCGCCGAGGAGCATCACCAGAACTATCTGGCGCTACATACTAACCAGCCTTACATCATTTTCAACGACCTGCCCAAGCTGGAGCAGCTACGCCTGAAATTTCCGAATTTGTATCAAGACGTTGAATAAAATATTAAGGAAGCCCTAAATAAATTTACTGTCATGCCAGTAACAATTCAGGCCCTATTACGTGGACTCGCCTCTGTCAACGATTTTTCCGAGGTGAAAGAATGGTAAGCGCAATCAGTTCATCGATCGCTGCCAGCCTCTCTGGCGCCGGCGCCTCAGCCGCCATTCTGCAGGCTCAGCTTGACCGCTACCAGAAACAGTTATCGGACTGTGTCAATTGTTCTTCCGCCAAGACGCCCGAGGGCCAGGCCGCGATACGGGACTTGTTAAGCAAGATAAGCGTTGTCAAGGCACGCATCGAACAGACCACAGCGGCAAAACCAAACGCGCCAGCAGCCGTCAATTCAAGCAAGGATGCGCCTGTATCGGGGAAGCGCAACAACATTGCGGCGACCGCCGCATCATCAAGCGCGACCACCGCAACAGTCGGCAGCATCCTGAACGTATTTGCCTGACTGACAGCCCAGAGAACATCCACGGGATGGCCTGAAGGGAAACCGGACCATCGCCGCACGGCTGCCTTCGCGACTTTCGCAAATTCTTTTGTAACCTTTTTCCATTCCCTGCCGAATACCCGGGTGCCTGGACAACGTGCCGGCCGAGCAGCCCGAATCCGCGCGACGAAAGAATCAGTCTTGCAAGTCCTGTCGCGTTGCGGAATTCCTTCAAACCAAGCCCTGTGTTGGTTTTGGGCAACGTGCGGCGGCGTGAAGCACAGATCTGTATTAAACCTGCGAGATTGCTATTCGCAGCAAACTCAGATGGACCAATTTTATTTGTTCCAGAGTTGTTGCTAATGGGGCATAATTCAACAGCTGTAAAAGAATATTCGACGCGCGGAAGAATCGCGAGGAGTGTCTGATGGAAGCAGAACAGCAAATGCGATGGGTATACATCCACCCGTTCATTGTCCGGATGACGCATTGGGTCAATGCCCTCGCCATTCTAATCATGGTGACGAGCGGCTGGCGAATCTATAATGCCTCTCCGCTTTTTCCTTTCAAATTTCCGTCCACTATCATCTTGGGTGGCTGGCTGGGAGGTGCGCTTCAATGGCACTTTGCAGGCATGTGGCTTCTCGCTGCCAACGGTGCGATCTATCTAAGCTATGGAATCCTTTCGGGTCATTTTCGGCGCAAGCTGTGGCCAATTAGCTTGGGTGCTGTCATTGCGGATATCGCGGCTGCTTTTAAGGGCCGTCTGAATCACAACGATCTGTCCGTATACAACACTGCGCAGCGTGCCGCTTACGCAAGCCTGATCTTGGCGATCATCGTCCTTGTGCTTTCCGGGCTCGCGATCTGGAAGCCGGTTCAATTACAGTGGCTGGCAGCGATCATGGGGGGTTATGAGGGCGCCCGGTTGGTGCACTTTTTAGCCATGGCGTTTACGGTCTCCGTGGTGATTGTTCATGTCGTTATGGTTGCACTGGTCCCCAAAACCTTCAATACCATGATCACTGGCCGCATCAGGAGCGGACCATGAAAAAGCTTATTACCCTGAAGGAAAATTTCGCCAAGTTCGATCGCCGGCCGCTTGAGAACATAGAACGCCGCATCTTCCTGCGCCAAGGGCTTTCGCTGGGTGCGCTGGCGCTGCTTTCAGGTTGTAATATCACCGACCAGCAAAGCGTCGAGACGGTACTGGATGCCATGTCGCGGTGGAATGACCGCGTCCAGTCCTGGATTTTCGATCCCACCAAGTTGGCGCCGGAATATCCGGAATCGGCCATTACACAGCCTTTTCCCTTTAACGCATTTTACGGCGAGGATGAGGTCCCCGAAATTGACACGGCAGATTATAGACTTGAACTTGCCGGACTCATTCGCGAGCGCAAACCCTGGTTGCTGCCCGAGCTTTACGCGCTGCCGCAGGTCTCGCAAGTCACGCGGCACATTTGCGTCGAAGGTTGGAGCGCGATTGGCAAGTGGAGCGGGACGCCCTTTCGGACCTTTCTGGAACGGATTGGCGCGGACACGACCGCCAAGTACGTCGGCTTCAAATGCGAGGACGACTACTATACGAGTATCGACATGGCCACGGCCTTGCATCCGCAGACCTTGCTCGCGTTTCGATATGCCGATCAGATTTTGCCTGCGAAGTACGGTTTCCCGATGAAGTTGCGGATTCCGACCAAGCTGGGCTTCAAGAACCCAAAACACATTCGGGCGATTTTTGTCACAAACACTTATCCGGGGGGGTATTGGGAAGACCAGGGTTACAACTGGTTTAGCGGATCGTAGTTTTTTTGTTGTTCAACCACCAAGAAGGAGTAAAAGAATGAAAAAGTTGATTATCTCGATGTTTGCAATTTGCCTGTCCTTCGGCATGGCTGTTTCGTATGCCGACGACATGAAAAAAGATGCGATGGCGAAGCCTGAAATGAAGAAAGACGATATGGCCAAGCCTGAAATGGCGAAGGACGAGATGAAGAAGCCCGCAAAAAAGCAAAAGGCAAAGAAGGCTGCGGTGAAGAAAGACGAAATGAAGAAGGATGAAATGAAAAAAGACGATATGAGCAAGGGCGATATGAAAAAATAATTATCCCAGCCGGCGCGGCATCTCGCGCCGGCATAGCTTGGGCGGAGATAGTTCATGCAATTCAAGGTTCTCGGTCTGTTTGCCGCCATCGCCGCTGCCGGCGTGACGCATGCCGCCTTTGCCGACGACAAGGCATCCGGCGTCAATGAAGAAAAGCATACGAAAAAGATTCGCATGACTGATCCTATGACAACCGGGATGATGAAGAAGGGAATGATGAAGGGTGACGTTAAAACTGAAGCTGTAAAGAAAGACAAAGCGATGCAACCAATGATGGAGCAAGAAGAAAAAACTATGCCACAAGACAAGGCGAACTCGCCTTCGCTCGGTTCAAATGGCCGCAGCCTGCAAACACTTCCTCAAGCAGGATTTCGCAAAGAGAGGTTTTCAGCGTATTGAAAGAAAGCACGATTTCCCAGTTACCGGATTCGCCCATATTGGGGAGCCGACCGGGACTTGAATCAGGGCCGGCCTACTACCCCATTTTGCCAGCCCGGTCCTTGGCAAACTGCCAGGCGACGCGGCCTGAGCGCGAGCCGCGCTGCAGCGCCCAGCGCAACGCTTCGCTTCGGGCTTGTTCCACGCCTGCCGGATCGCAACCGAAATGGCGCATCCAATGCGCGACGATTTCAAGGTAATCGTCTTGCTTGAACGGGTAGAACGATACCCACAGGCCGAATCGTTCGGACAATGAAATTTTTTCTTCCACTGTCTCGCCAGGATGCAAATCGCCATCTTCGGCATGCGTATAACCGGTATTGTCGGACATGTGTTCGGGCAGCAGATGGCGTCGGTTCGACGTGGCGTAAACCAGCACGTTATCCGACTGGGCAGAGATGCTGCCATCCAGCGCGACTTTCAGCGCCTTGTAACCGCCCTCTCCCTCGCCGAACGACAGATCGTCGCAAAACAGGACGAAGCGCTCGCTCCGGCCGTGCACCAAATCCACTATATCGGGCAGATCGGTCAAATCGTCCTTGTCGACCTCAATCAAGCGCAAGCCCTGAGGCGCATACCGGTTCAGGCATGCCTTGATCAATGACGACTTGCCGGTGCCGCGGGCGCCTGTCAGCAATACATTGTTGGCTGGCAGCCCGGCTACAAATTGCTTGGTGTTCTGTTCGATCAACGCTTTTTGGGCATCGATATTCTGCAAATCGGTCAAAGCGATGTCGGAGATATGCGCCACCGCCTGCAAATACCCGCGGCTATCCTTGCCGCCACGCTTGCGCCAGCGGAAGGCGGTGCCGACATTCCAGTCCGGCGCGGGATTGGCTGGGGGAAGAATCGCCTCCAGACGCGCCAGCAGGGATTCGGCGCGCGTTAGAAACTGTGCAAGCTCAGTCATGGTGTCCGATGGCAATTGGGGGATGCCATAAGTTTAGTTCAGGAGCGATAATCGGCGTTGATGGTGACGTAATCGTGCGACAAATCGCAGGTCCAGATAGTGGCTGCGGCATTGCCGCGCGCCAACTTTACGCGTATCGTTATTTCGCTCTGCCGCATCACGCGCTGCCCATCCTCTTCCCGGTAATCGGGATTGCGCCCACCCTGTTTGGCTACCCACACGTCGTCGAGATAAAGATTCAACTTCGTGACGTCGAGATCGTCGATGCCGGCGTAGCCTATCGCGCACAGTATCCGTCCCAAATTAGGGTCGGATGCGAAAAAGGCGGTTTTGACCAGCGGCGAATGGGCAATGGAATACGCAATTTTGCGGCATTCGCCTGCGCTCTTCCCCTCCTCCACGGTCACTGTAATAAATTTCGTCGCCCCTTCGCCATCGCGCACGATCTTTTGCGCCAGCTCCTGCGACAACGCGATCACGGCAGCCGACAGTGCGGCGTATTCGGGCGTATCGATGTCGGTCACCTGCAACGGCGCGGCGCCAGTTGCAATCAGCATGAAAGAATCATTGGTCGACGTATCGCCGTCTATCGTAATGCAATTGAACGATTGGTCCGCCGCCTCTTTGACCAGATGTTCAAGCACCGGCTGCGACACCCTGGCATCCATGGCAATAAAGCCCAGCATGGTAGCCATATTCGGCTTGATCATGCCTGCGCCTTTGCTGATGCCTGTCAGCGTCACGGTTTGTCCATTGATGACTACCGTACGGGAGGCTGCTTTTGGCTGCGTATCGGTGGTCATGATCGTTTCTGCGGCGCCATACCAATTGTCGCTCTTCAGATTGGCTACCGCCTGAGGCAACCCGGCTTTGACGCGGTCGACCGGCAACGGCTCCAGAATCACGCCGGTGGAAAACGGCAGAATTTGCGACGGTTCGCAATCGAGCAGGCCTGCCAGCGCGACACAGGTCGCCTTGGCATCTGCCAGACCGGCCTCTCCGGTGCCGGCATTCGCGTTGCCGGTATTGACCAGCAATGCCCGAATCGACAGTGGCGAATGAGGCAACCTCTCAAGGTGCGCCTTGCAAACCTGAACCGGGGCTGCACAAAAACGATTGGCGGTAAATACGCCGGCAACCGTTGCGCCGGGTGCCAGCTTCATCACGAGCACATCTTTCCGGTTGGCCTTGCGCACGCCGGCTTCGGCATAGCCGAGTTCAAGCCCGGCAACAGGCTTCAAATCGGCAGCAACGGGAAGGGGAAGATTAACGGCCATGTAGTCTCTCGAGCATAATTGAACCCGGCAGCGGCCAAGCCTCTAGGCCAGCTTGCCGTGACATTGCTTATACTTCTTGCCGCTACCGCATGGACAAGGATCGTTACGCCCCACCTTGGGAAAATGGTTGGTCTTAGGCTCCATCCCGGGCGTGGCATCAGGCAGGTTGGGGGTTGGCGCCAACAATTCTTCCGGCGCCAGATTGGCATTGAAATCGGCATGCTGAAAATGCACGTTTTCGACGTGTGGTTGCGATAGTTGTTCCTCCGCGCGCTCGATTTCTTCGCGCGACTGGATCTGCACCTTCATGACAATCTTGACTACTTCATTCTTGATCATGTCAAGCATCTGGCCGAATAATTCAAACGCTTCACGTTTGTATTCCTGCTTCGGGTTCTTTTGCGCATAGCCGCGCAGATGAATACCCTGGCGCAAATGATCCAACGCAGCCAAATGTTCGCGCCAGTAGGTATCCACGCTTTGCAGCATCACACTGCGCTCAAACCCGCCAAACGATTCCTTGCCGACTACACTGATCTTGGCTTCATAGGCATCATCGGCAGCCTTGAGTGTGCGCTGCAGCAAGTCCTCGTCATGCAGATTGGCTTCGGATTCCAGCATCGCTGCCAGCGGCACCTGTAATTGCCACTCACTTTCCAGCGCAGCTTCCAGCGGTTTGAGCTGCCACTGCTCTTCAAGCGACTCTTCCGGCACATACGCGCGGAACAGGTCGTTGAACACACCGTGGCGCAACGAGGCTATCAGGGCCGACACGTCGCTTGCCTCAAGCAATTCATTGCGTTGCTGATAAATGACCTTGCGCTGGTCGTTGGCAACATCGTCGTATTCGAGCAATTGTTTGCGAATATCGAAATTTCGGGCCTCAACCTTGCGTTGCGCAGATTCTATCGAACGCGAAACCATACCGGCTTCAATCGGCTCACCTTCAGGCATCTTGAGCCGCTCCATGATCGCCCGCACGCGGTCACCGGCAAAAATACGCAACAAGGCATCGTCCAGCGACAAGTAGAAACGCGACGAACCCGGGTCGCCCTGACGCCCGGAGCGCCCCCGCAACTGATTGTCTACGCGGCGCGACTCATGCCGCTCGGTGCCGATAATATGCAATCCGCCGGCTGCCACCACCAAGTCGTGCAACGACTGCCATTCGTCGCGCAGCTTTTGCGCCCTCAGTTGCTTGTCCGACTCGCTCAAACTGCCGTCGGCCTCAATAAACTGGATCTGCTTTTCGACATTGCCGCCCAACACGATATCGGTACCGCGACCCGCCATGTTGGTGGCGATGGTAATCATCTTGGGACGTCCGGCCTGCGCAATAATTTCCGCCTCACGCGCATGCTGCTTCGCATTCAAGACGTTATGCTGTAAACCGGCCTTGGTTAAAATGCCGGATAACAACTCGGAGTTTTCAATCGAGGTCGTGCCAACCAGCACCGGCTGCCCGCGCTCGAAACAATCCTTGATGTCGATCAGCATCGCATTGTATTTTTCTGCGGCCGATTTATAGACCTGATCTTGCCGGTCTTTGCGCTGATTCGGTCTGTTCTGCGGAATAACGACCGTTTCCAGACCGTAAATTTCCTGGAATTCGTAAGCTTCGGTGTCTGCCGTGCCGGTCATCCCAGCCAATTTGGCATACATGCGAAAGTAATTCTGGAAGGTAATCGACGCCAGCGTCTGATTTTCGCTTTGAATCCTGACGCCTTCTTTCGCCTCAACCGCCTGGTGCAAACCCTCCGACCAGCGGCGACCGGTCATCATACGGCCGGTGAATTCATCGACAATCACTATCTCATCGCTTTGCACCACATAGTGCTGGTCGCGGTGGTACAGGGTATGCGCCCGCAGTGCTGCATAAAGATGGTGAATCAAAGTGATGTTGGCGGCATCGTAAAGCGATGCGCCCTCGGGCAGCAGGCCCATGCGTGTCAGGATTTGTTCGGCCTTCTCGTAACCGGCCTCGGTCAGCAATACCTGATGCGCTTTCTCATCCTTGGTGTAATCGCCGGGAACCTCGACCTTACCCTTGCCGTCCGGTGTTTCTTCGCCGATTTGCAACGTCAGCAAAGGCGGCACTTCATTCATTTTGTAGTACAAGTCGGTATGATTTTCCGCCTGGCCGGAGATGATCAACGGTGTTCTCGCTTCGTCGATCAAAATGGAATCGACTTCATCGACAATCCCGAAATTCAGGCTGCGCTGCACGCGATCGGTGACGTTATACACCATGTTATCGCGCAGGAAATCGAACCCGAACTCATTATTGGTGCCGTAGGTGATATCGGACGCATAGGCAGCCTGCTTGTCGTCATGTTCCATCTGCGACAGAATGACGCCGGTGCTCAAGCCCAGCCAGGCATATAATTTACCCATCCAGTCGGCATCGCGTTGGGCCAGATAATCGTTGACCGTCACAATATACACGCCCTGTCCGGACAGCGCATTCAGGTAAGCCGGCAGGGTTGCCATCAGGGTCTTGCCCTCCCCGGTACCCATCTCGGCTATTTTTCCATAATGCAATACCATGCCGCCGACTAACTGGACGTCGAAATGGCGCATCTTCAGCACGCGCTTGCTGGCCTCGCGACATACTGCGAAAACTTCCGGCAGAAGATCGTCCAGCTTCTCGCCGTTGGCGATCCGCGTTTTGAACTCGATCGTCTTGCCCTGCAGCGCTGCGTCGGATAACTGTTCCATTGCGGGTTCAAGCGCATTGATTTCCTGAACAGTTTTTTTATATTGCTTGAGCAGCCGCTGGTTGCGGCTACCGAAAATCTGGGTAAGTAGTGACATGCTTGAGTTCTAAAAAGAAGCGCCGTACACCCCCCATGCGAACCGCACTAACCCGCATCGGGCCGGACTTTGGCTAAAAAAGAAGGATTTTATCATGCGACCCGCATTAGTTTGGGCCTATCTGCCAGTAAACAAGATCCAGCCTGGATGAGATGTGATAAGGTTCAATGATGTTGCGCTCATCTTCATTTATCCCTTATCAACCAGGTGCCCGTCAATCACAAACCGTGAAGGGCGCCGTCGATTTCTTGCGTATACACGACAAGATGGCTTCCATCTTACCTACTGCGACGCGCATGGCTGCATTGCAAAAAGATTGTGCAGCAATACTTTCTTCCATGTTCAATACCTGCACCGTACTCTCTTTCGAATCCGGCCAATTGGTGCTCGCCGTTCCGAATGCGGCGATTGCCAGCAAGCTAAAACAACAATTGCCGAAATTGCAAGATAGTTTACGCCAGTGCGGCTGGCAGGTTAGCGCAATCCGCCTGAAAGTGCAAGTCATCCAGGAGATTGCAAAAAAAGAAACAGTCAAGCAACTGAAACTTCCCTCTCATGCCCTCTCGGCACTGGCGACTTTAGGCAATGCACTGGAGGACTCGCCGCGCAACGCGGCATTAAAAGCCACCTTGAATGCCATGCTGCAGCACCACCGCGCAGGCTCGTGAGCCGACTGCGCGCCTATCTGGCAGGGTATCCATCAAACAAGGGAGGGTAGTTCAGGCGGCTTAGTTTAAAGCCCACTCCAGATTGGCCTGATCCGCATAGCCGCCCGGCGCCGCTTCCAGCGTATCGAACGTGACGATTTCATAAGCGTCAGGTTGCGCCAACAATGCCCGCAACAACAGATTGTTCAAGGTATGTCCGGACTTATGGGCGGAATAGCTGGCCAGCAGCGGATGTCCGATCAGATAAAGGTCGCCGATGGCATCCAGTATCTTGTGTCGCACAAATTCATTTTCGTAACGCAATCCATCCGAGTTCAATATGCGATATTCGTCCATCACGATGGCGTTTTCCAACGAGCCGCCACGGGCCAGGCCCAGTTCGCGCAAGGTTTCAACATCTTGCATAAAGCCGAAAGTGCGGGCGCGCGATATTTCTTTTACGTAGGACTCCAGCGCAAAATCAATTTCTGCAGTTTGCCCGGTGCCGTCAACAGCGGGATGATTGAATTCGATGAAAAACTTCAATTTGAAACCATTGAAAGGTTCCAGTCGCGCCCATTTCTCCTGCGTATCGCGGCCTTCGCGCACTTCTACCATTTTTTTGACGCGGATAAATTTTTTTGCTGCATTCTGCTCGAGCATACCTGCCTGCTGCAAAAGAAAAACAAAGGATGAAGCCGATCCATCCATGATCGGAATTTCTTCTGCAGTCACATCGACGTAAAGATTATCGATTCCCATGCCGGCGCAAGCCGACATCAGGTGTTCGACAGTCGATACCCGTTTGCCATCTTTTTCGAGGGTCGAAGCCATACGTGTATCGCCCACCCCCAGCGCGGACGCAGGAAAATCGATCACCGGATCCAGATCGACACGCCGAAAAACGATGCCGGTATCCGGCGCCGCCGGGCGCAAGGTCAGCGCAACTTTGGTACCGGAATGCAGGCCGACGCCTATCGTCTTGACGAGTCGTTTAACGGTACGTTGTTTCAGCATGTCATCCTATGATCGCGGTTTGGACTGATGTCTGGTCAGCCCAGCTGCGCCAACATGGTTTCTGCATTCGACACGTCGAATTTCTTGGGTTGCTCGACATTCAATTGCTTGACCACGCCGTCTTCCACCAGCATGGAATAACGCTGCGAGCGGGTTCCCATGCCGGCAGCGCTGAAATCCGCATCCAGGCCCAATGCCTTGCTAAAGGTTGCATTGCCGTCGGCAAACATGCGCACGACGCCTGTCGCCTTCTGCTCGCGGCCCCATGCGCCCATCACAAATGCATCATTGACGGAAAGGCACCAGATTTCATCAACGCCTTTCGCCTTGAAATCGGCCGCATGCTTAACATAGCCCGGTACGTGCTGGGCGGAGCAAGTGGGGGTAAATGCGCCAGGCAAACCGAACACCACAATCTTTTTACCTTTGACAAGCGCCGCGACCTGAAAGGTATTAGGGCCAATTGCGCAGGTTTCGGTAGGCGATTCTATGAATTCTGCAAGCACGCCTTCCGGCAGGCGGTCGCCGATTTTAATAGTCATGATAATTCTTTCTTTAACGGTATTGCATTGGAGAAAAACACCGCGCCAGCCGGCGCGGCGTGCAAACCGTAGTATGCCTTGTTCCTCTGTTTCGTGCAGACGCAGGCTAGTGGCGCCGGTTGCACCCCTCGCCCGCTCGCGGGAGAGGGGCGGGGGAGAGGGTGCTTGCAAGAGCGAAGGTTTTTCAATCGTTTAGCACAAACAGTCCGCACTTGCTTTTGAAGAATTGAATCGTGTCTGGCGTGCTCCCTCTCCCCCAGCCCCTCTCCCGCAAGCGGGCGAGGGGTGTACGGCTGACGACCTGTGGGTAATGATTCCCGCCTGACGGGGTGATGGGTCGCTGCCTCGCGATCAGTCCGCCTGCTTGCGCAGGAACGCCGGAATATCGTAAGTCTCCATGCCGTTTTTTTCCAATGCGCGGACGGTTTCCGATGCCGACTCGCGACGCCAGACCGCCGGCTGCTTCAATCCCTCGAATGAGGATCCGCCGGTCGCTCCGCGTGCCGTGCCGGCGTTCGCGTTGGTGTGGATAGGCTCGTTATGCGTACCGGTGCGCATAACCGGCGTCGGCACCAGTTGCGGCGCCTTGCGGGTGCGGCCGAGGCCGGTGGCCACGACCGTCACGCGAATATCGTCGCCCATATTATCGTCGTAGGCAATACCTTGCGCAATCGATGCGTCGGGTG
>JBIODP010000003.1:0-32830 GCA_044445195.1 Burkholderiales bacterium
CCGCCGCCTTTAATCATTGCGCCCTGTGCCGTAATTTCATCCGCGCCGTCAATATAGACCATCATCTTATCCACTTCATTGAGGTCGAACACCCGGATCCCATGCCCGTGCAACCGCGCCGCAGTCGCCTCCGATGAAGCGACTGCGCCGGCGATCCTATTTTTGATCTTGCCAAGCTCATCAATGAAAAAATTGGCGGTAGAACCTGTTCCGACACCAACGATATGGCCTTCGACCACATAATCGATAGCGGCGCGGGCGACTGCATGTTTCAATTCGTCTTGAGTCATGGGAGCAATCAGAAAATGGAATGGTAATGGTATTTTACCGGAAATGAATTTACCCAATGAGCCGGAACACGATAATCGCTTTTTCCAGCCCGACAGTCCGATTATCCGGCACGGCAAGCCCTATGTGCGTTGTCGCACAGAATGCGCGTTCAGGGGTAGCTATGATGAGCATTGTCCGATGTTGGATACAGCGTCGAATAACGTGCCGATTAACATAACATCAGGAGAATTTTATGACTATGCAAACTAAAGATCAGCATCAAAAACAAGGGAAAACGCATCCCTCCCCTTTACCGGATGCAGCTCAACAGAAACAGAAAGCGGAAAACCTTGAGGTAGCCGGCAGGCATAAAAACGCCGGGCAGAAAGATCACAAAGGCGCCCGTTAAGTATCATGCGTGGCAACTATTCAGCCGCTGAGGCGAGTGCGGAGTGCGTTTTGGCGAAAGAGACAGCGCGAGCGATCCAATGAAGTGCGAGCAGGGTGCACATGACGACAGTAGGCGGCGGTCATGAGCCAGTCTAATTGAAGACGCGATCTTTCCCCAAAACGCACTCCGCACTCGCCTCAGCGGCTGAATAGTTACCACGTGGGTATGCGCAATATCGGTTCCTTACCGATAGCTATTTTTGAAATTTTACACCATAATTAGCCCGTCACTTTATGCGCAAACCCACTCACCATGCCCCAGCCTGCCCTCGACACGACAGCTGCCTTTCTGGCCCTCCGGGATCATTACGCTACCGCCCACGCATGGCAGCTCCGCGATTTATTCAGCGAGAACCCGAACCGTTTCAGGCAACTCTCGATCGAAGGGGCCGGCTTGTTGCTGGACTACTCAAAGAACCGCCTGAATCATGAAACGCTGCAACTGCTGTGCGCACTGGCGCGCGAACGCAAGGTGGAGGCGTTGCGCGACGCGATGTTCAAGGGTGAAAAAATCAACCTCACAGAGCAGCGGGCGGCGCTGCATACTGCCTTGCGCGCACCGCGCGGCGCGGTACTGAAAGTCGATGGACGGGATATCAACCGCGACGTGCATGCAGTGCTGGATCGCATCGCGCTATTCACCGATCGCGTCCGTTCCGGCGAATGGCGCGGCTATAGCGGCAAAGCCATTACCGACGTTGTCAACATCGGCATCGGCGGCTCCGACCTCGGGCCTAAAATGGTGTGCCGCGCACTGCGCCGCTTCGGGCATCCCCGTCTTTCCATGCATTTCGTTGCCAATGTCGACGGCCATGACCTGGATGCCGTGCTGTCCGGGCTAAACCCGGAAACCAGCCTGTTCATCGTTGCTTCCAAGACTTTCACTACCGCAGAAACGATGCAGAATGCACATTCTGCGCGCAACTGGTTCCTGCAGGCCGCAAGCGCAGAAGACTTGCCCAACCATTTTGTCGCAGTATCGACCAATAGCGATGCCGTAACGGCGTTCGGCATCGACACCGCCAATATGTTTCCACTCTGGGACTGGGTCGGTGGCCGCTATTCGATCTGGTCGGCGATCGGCTTACCGGTAGCGCTTGCTGTCGGCGCTGAACATTTCGGCGAATTCCTGGCCGGCGCCCACGCGATGGACGAACATTTTCGCTCTGCTCCGCTGGAACGAAACATGCCGGCCCTGCTGGCGTTGATCGGCGTGTGGTATCGCAATTTTTTTAACAGCGCATCCATCTCGATCGCGCCCTACCATCAAGACTTGAACCAGTTTGCAGACTACCTGCAGCAACTGGAAATGGAAAGCAACGGCAAGCGCGTTACGCGCGATGGCGCCACGCTGAAAAACGCCGCCAACCCGGTCGTGTGGGGCAATGTCGGCACCAACGGTCAACACGCTTATTTTCAGTTGCTGCATCAGGGAACGGAGTTGATCCCGGTCGACTTTATCGCGGCGCTAAAGCCCGATCATCGCCTGCCCGCGCATCAGGCCGCGCTGCTGGCCAATTGCTTCGCGCAGTCGGAAGCCTTCATGCGCGGCAAAACCGCCGAAGAAGTGCATGCGGACATGCAGGAGCAACACGTGCCGGAAAGTCAGATTGCCGCTCTGCTGCCGCACAAAATTTTCCCCGGCAACCGCCCCAGCAATACCATTTTAATGGAACGTTTGACGCCGGCCAGTCTCGGCGCGCTGATAGCCTTGTATGAGCATAAGGTTTTTGTGCAAGGGGTGGTCTGGGACGTCAACAGCTTCGACCAATGGGGTGTCGAACTGGGCAAGGCGCTGGCCAAAAATATCCAGAGCGAATTGACCGGCACGGTACAACCGCAGATGCACGACAGTTCCACCAACGGCTTGATCGCGCTAGCAAAGGCGACCTCGCAGAAACCATAAAACCGATGCTACTCGACTCGATCCGCACGCAAATCGATGTGCTTTCCAAGTCAGAGAAAAAGGTCGCTCATGCGGTATTGAACGATCCCAATCTCGCAATTTTGGGAAATATTACTGCATTGGCAAGAAATGCTGCCGTCTCGGAACCGACTGTCGTGCGCTTTTGCCGGGCGCTCGGCTACGACGGATGGCAGGAATTCAAGTTAAAGCTGGCGCAAAGTCTTGCGCTTGCCGTGCGCGGCCTCGATGAATCGCCGGAACAGGACGATCTGGCTGCCGACCTGGTCAACAAAATTTGCAGCCGTTCAATCAACACATTGCTGGATTTGCGCAATAATCTTGACGCCAACGCCATCCAGCGCGCGCTCGACGTGCTGACGCAATCGAACAAAATAGAATTTTACGGCCAAGGCACATCCGGCATCGTCGCTGCAGATGCGCAACACAAGTTTTTCCGCTCCGGCGTGCCTACCGTCGCCTACAGCGACCCGCACATCCACAGCATCTCCGCCTCCTTGCTGAAAAAAGGCGATGCGGTCGTGGCAATCTCCCAGCGTGGCGGCAGCCCGGCGCTGCTGCACAGCGTGCGATTGGCGCGCAATACCGAGGCCGATGTCATTGCGCTCACCCCCAGCGGCACGCCGCTGGCCGAATTGGCGACCGTCCTGGTACCGATCGACCTGAGCGTGAACCCCGATCCCTATACGCCTATTTCAGCCCGCCTCGCGCATCTGGTCGTCATCGATATTCTGGCAGTCGGACTGGCGCTCAAGCGCGGCCCGGAATTCCGTAAAAAAATGCAGAACGCACAAAAGGCGCTACAGAAATACGACGCGCAATTCGATTCTTTCTTTCGCTAAGGGTAATGATTCATCCGCTGGCGCGAGTGCAGAGTGCGTTTTGGGGAGGAGAAAGCGCGAACGATCCAATGAAGTCCGAGCGGAATGCGCATGAGGAAAGTAGCCAACCTACCAGCGACTGACCTTGACATGCGCCGGTAATGTGCATACAGCATAGTTTACAAAATGCAATAAATCACCCAATCACAACCGGTTTTGGTAGTTTGAATGTCGGAAATTTCGCAGCCTTCGTTACCAAAAATGCCGGCTTCTGACGTCAAAACGACGACGCCGTAACGACCAATAGTTAGGAATGGTTAGGATCAGGCAAAGGCTGCCAAACGGCAAAATGCCAGTCAAACGCCGACTTTTTCCAACTTCTCAAAAATCTTTGCCAACTTTTCATCCAGAGTTGCTGCAGTGAAAGGCTTGACCACATAACCGTTTGCGCCAGCCTGCGCTGCAGCAATGATATTTTCCTTCTTGGCCTCTGCGGTAACCATCAGCACGGGCAATTTGGCGAGCGACTGATCGGCGCGAATCCGCTTTAACATCTCCAAGCCATCCATCACCGGCATATTCCAGTCTGAGATGACAAAATCAAATTGTTCGCTGCGCAGTTTGGAAAGCGCCATAGCGCCATCTTCAGCCTCATCCACGTTCGTATATCCCAATTCCTTGAGAAGATTGCGCACGATACGACGCATCGTCGAAAAATCGTCGACAACCAGAAATTTAGTATGCGGACCCGCCATGAATTTACACTCCAATAATTCTTGCAACCGTTTTCAATCTTACCAGCAGTTCAATGCCTGCGCTGCAAAGTAAGCGGTATTTATTGCTATTATGCACCCCTATACCCGCAGAGCGCGACTACTGTGTTCCGCCAGGTAATTCAAGACCATGCCCGGTAATTCATTTATCCCCCCAACTTCATGCGTGGCGCCGACGGCAATCGCTTCGCGCGGCATGCCAAATACGACACAGGATGCCTCATCCTGTGCAAAATTATAGGCTCCTGCTTTTTTCATTTCCAGCATACCTAGCGCACCATCCTTGCCCATTCCCGTAAAAATAACACCCACTGCATTTTTTCCGGCACAAACGGCTGCCGAATGAAACAAAACATCGACCGATGGCCGATGGCGGTTTACCGGCGGCCCCTGATCCAGTTGTGTTATATAGTTAGCACCACTACGCGCCAGCAACAGGTGCGAGTGACCGGGCGCAATGAATGCATGCCCCGGCAGGATGCGTTCTCCACTCTCTGCTTCCTTGACCGATATCTTGCAAATTCCATCAAGACGCTGGGCAAACGAGCGCGTGAAGCCTTCCGGCATATGCTGCGTAATCAAAATACCAGGGCAGTCCGGCGGCATTTGCACCAAAAAGTCCTTGATTGCCTCAGTACCGCCGGTCGAAGCGCCGATAATAATCAATTTTTCGCTACTCGTCAGCGGGTGGCGGATCAAAGGCAAAACCTTGTTCTCGCCTCCTCGTCCGGCTTCACCGGACGGGATCTGGCGTGGCTTGATGCGAGCTTTTGAGGCAGCGCGAATCTTGTCGGCAATCAGATCGGCGTATTCGAGCATGCCGCTCTGAATCGATAATTTCGGTTTGGTGACAAAATCGACCGCCCCCAATTCAAGCGCTCGCAACGTAATTTCCGAACTGCGCTCAGTCAGGGACGACACCATCACCACGGGCATCGGACGCAAACGCATCAGTTTTTCAAGAAAATCGAGGCCATCCATTTTCGGCATTTCTACGTCAAGCGTCAATACATCCGGATTGGTCTGCTTGATCAACTCGCGCGCCACCAGCGGATCCGGCGCTACGCCAATCACCTCCATGTCGCGCTGGCTGTTGATGATTTCACTCATGACACTACGAATCAATGCTGAATCGTCTATCACTAAAACTTTGATTTTCATAAACATTACTCTCCGGGCATCGCCCTGACCATTGGCATTCTTGGCTTAGAAAAGCTCAATATCACCGCTGACTTTACTCGTCTGCAGGCGGCTCGCGTAATCCTGCTCGCGATTTACCAAGGTATTGTTATTCATTTGTTTCAATTTCTTCACTAATACTTTACCGGTTCGCGGAAAAAAATAGACTTTGCGCGGGTGAATATCGTTCAGATCCTCGGCAGCGACCCGAATATTCTCGGCACGCAGATAGTCACGCACAAACTGCGCATTGCGCTCACCGACATTGATTGCAATAAATCCACGTAACACATTGCCACCGCCGAATACCTTGGCTTCCAGGTTTTCCCGCCGCGCTCCTGCTTTAAGCAGGTCGTTGATCAGTATTTCCATCGCATAGGTGCCGTACCGCATTGATGCCGAGACCGGACTATCCGCATCCCTGCCGCTATCCGGCAACATGAAATGGTTCATCCCGCCCACACCAGACACCCGATCCCGGATACAGGCCGCCACGCACGACCCCAGAACAGTGACGATCAGCATGTCCTTGCCTGTAAAATAATACTCGCCCGGTAAAATTTTCGCAGCATCCCGATCAAATGTCCGATCATAATAAATATTGGCGGCAAACTGTTCTTGAAGAACTTGACTCATGGGCTGTATCTCACTATTTCACTATTTCATTATCTCACGCCTGACGGGTCGGCGAAGATCGTGCCGCCCTGTGCGGATTCAATTCATAGACTGTCTTTCCGCGTAGCTTGAATGCATCGCTCACGTAAAGAAAATTTTCAGAATGGCCGGCGAACAATAATCCATCCGGTTTCATTAATGGAGCAAATCGTGAAAGTATCTTGCCTTGAGTCGGTTTATCGAAATAGATCATCACGTTGCGACAAAAAATAACATCGAACGGTCCTGAAATCGGCCAATTGTTCGACAATAAATTCAGTTGCTTAAACGTCACCATCTTCCTCAACTCGGGCCGCACCCGCACCAGCCCGGCTTGTTCCCCTTTACCTCTCAGGAAGAAGCGTTTGGCACGTTCTGCGGATAATTTATCGAGCCGATCTATCGGGTAAACACCGTTCGCTGCCGTAGTCAGCACATTAGTATCGATATCGGTCGCGACGATGCGCGCAGGCGGAGTCAAGGTGCCGAATGTTTCACACAAGGTCATCGCAATCGAGTACGGCTCTTCGCCGGTGGAACTGGCGGCACACCATATCTCCACCGGCCCCGTCAAGCGACCGACATGTTCAGCCAAAATAGGGAAATGATGCGCCTCGCGAAAAAATGAAGTCAGGTTGGTGGTTAAAGCATTCGTGAACGCTTCCCACTCCTGATCATTGCCGCCCTTCTCCAGCTCATCGAGATAATGCACAAACGAAGTGATTCCAGAGGCCCGCAGCCGGCGCGCCAAACGGCTGTATACCATCTCCTGCTTGCTGTCGGCAAGCGCAATTCCCGCGCGTTTATAAATCAACGCGCGCACCCTTTCAAAATCACGCGCAGTGAACTCAAACTCTTTGACGGAGTCCGATTTCTTTTGCTGTCCCTGTGTCATGCAATGCGGCTTTCTGTCATTTTACGTAACTATTCAGCCGCTGGCGCGAGTTCTTTATCGCCTCTTTTCATTCTCATGCCGCAATTTTTTCAATCAATCCCATATCGCTACTGGACATCAGCCGGTCGATATCGATCAGGATCAACATCCGCTCATCTAACGTGCCGAGGCCGATCAGGTAGTCGGTCGTTAATGCGCCCCCCATCTCCGGCGCCGGCTTCACTTGATCCGGCATCAAGGTAATGACGTCCGATACGCTATCCACCACCATGCCGACCACACGTCCGGTGATATTCAGGATAATGACGACAGTGAACTGATCATAAGTCGGCGTACCCAAGTTAAATTTGATGCGCATATCGACAATCGGAACAATGATGCCCCTCAAGTTAACCACGCCCTTGATAAATTCCGGTGCGTTGGCCACGCGAGTAACCGTCTCGTAACCCCGGATTTCCTGCACCTTCAGAATATCGATGCCATATTCTTCCTTGCCTAATGTAAAAGCGAGATATTCCTGCCCGGCTATATCACTTCCCATCTTGTTTCCGCCCTTTGGGCTATTTTGCATATTGTCCGACATGGCTTATCCTTATCACGAAAAAATTAAATCGTCGCTCAATTGGCGGCTTGAGCGTAATAACGCAGCGACATCGATGATCAGGGAAACGCCGCCGTCTCCCAAAATGGTAGCGCCGGAAATACCTGCCACCTTACGATAGTTCGACTCCAAATTCTTGACAACCACTTGCTGCTGACCGACCAGATCATCGACAAACAAGGCCGCTTTCCTGCCATCGGATTCAAGAATAACGACAATGCCGGCAGACGGATCGGTAAAATTAGGCGCAATGTCAAATAGTTGATACAGCGGAATCAAAGGCAAATATTCGCCGCGCACCTTGATTACCCGCCCCTGCCCGCTGATTTCCTTGACGTCGATGGGGTCGGGTTGCAACGATTCGATCACATAACCCAGCGGCAAAATGTACACCTCCCCCCCAACCTTGACAGACATGCCATCCAGGATTGCCAGGGTCAATGGCAATGAAATCGAAATGCTTGTGCCAAGACCTTTGGCAGAGCGTATGTCCACCACACCGCCCATGGCAACAATGTTTCGTCTGACCACGTCCATGCCGACACCGCGGCCTGAAACGTCGGTCACCGTTTCGGCAGTGGAAAATCCGGGGGCAAAAATGAGCTGCCAAACATCGGCATCGGGCATGCTATCTGTCACCGCCAGGCCTTGCTGCTTTGCCTTTGCCAAAATGCGGTCGCGATTGAGGCCATTGCCGTCATCGCTGACTTCAATAAAAATGTTGCCGCCTTGATGGCCGGCAGACAGGGACAACTTGCCAGTCTCGTTTTTACCGGCAGCCGTCCTGACGCTTGGCGTCTCAATGCCGTGGTCAATGCTGTTGCGCACCAGATGCGTCAACGGATCGACGATGCGTTCAATCAAGCCCTTGTCAAGCTCGGTTGCTGCGCCATGCGTAATGAACTCGACTTTCTTGCCGAGCTTGCCGGCCAAATCCCGCACCATACGCGGAAAACGTGAAAACACATAATCCATCGGCATCATGCGAATCGACATCACCGCCTCTTGCAAATCGCGGGTATTGCGCGTCAACTGGCTTACGCTGTTGAGCAATCGTTCATACGCCATCGGATCCAACGAACTGGTTCGCTGCTCGATCATCGCTTGCGTGATCACCAATTCCCCAACCAGATTGATCAATTGATCGACCTTCTCTATGCCGACCCGAATTGACGACGATTCGTGATTACTGTGCGGCGCCTTGTCGACCTCGTGTCGACCTATATGTTTCTTGTCGTCCCCTGCAGGGGACGGCAGAACTTCGCGTGCAACATCAACCGGCTCCGCCGCGTGCCCGATGGGTTTAACGATAGCCTGCTCGTCTTTCCCGCTTAATGCCTGAAGATTCTCAATCGGCTCGAAAAATCCGTAGCCCAGACTCTCTTCAGATTGAGCAGAATCCGCTGCAACCGACGCTACCGGCATTGCCTCTTCCATTATTTTCACATCATCAGGGTCCAGGATGAACGAACAAATAGCAATGATATCTTCGGCGGTTTCATCGGTCGCCAAGGTAAAGAAATTCCGCTTCCGATCCAGGGCTGCAACCGTTATTTGGCCCAACAACCCCAACTCGGCTGCCAACGCCTTAACATCGCGCTCAACCATTTCAGGCAATTCGATTCGAAAACAGCGGCGGGGGCCGGCATCCGCCGATTGCGTCTGCGCCGCTTTGTCATGCAAACCATCAACGTACGACAAGGCCGTCGGCGCGGTAATCATCACTTTATTTTCAGACAATGACTGCAGCATCATCCGCACATCGGCGACTGCCTCCTGATCTACAGGCGTATGCAAGCGATGTCCATCCAGTTGCATCTTCAGAATATCTTTTGCCGCCAAAAAGGCATCGACATGCTCGCTGGTTAACTTCATTTCCGACTTGCGTATTAAATCCAGCAGCGACTCCAGCACATGCGTCACTTCCGTCAGGTCGGTTATTCCAAAAGTTGCCGCCCCACCCTTGATGGAATGCGCGGCACGAAAAATAGCATTAAGATCCTCACTGTCAGGTTCCGATACATCAAGCGCCAGAAGCAATTTTTCCATTTCGGCGAGAAGTTCTTCTGTCTCGTCGAAAAACACCTGGAAGAATTGACTCATGTCAATGGTCATTGTTGCACTCCATCTTCTTTTGTTGCATGGCGCCCCACCCTATTTACTCAACCTATTTATAATCGGACTAACCGATGACCTTCTTGACAACTTCGGTTAAGCGCTGTGGATCGAAAGGTTTGACCAACCAACCGTTTGCGCCGGCAGCCCTGCCCTTTACCTTCATATCGTCACCCGATTCGGTAGTCAGCATTAAAATCGGCACGCGTTGGTAATTGGGAAGCGCGCGCAGCGATCGGATCAAGGTAAAACCATCCATACGCGGCATATTTTGATCGGTTAAAACCAGATCGAATAGTTGTGACTTCGCCTTTTCCAGTCCGTCTTGCCCGTCTACCGCTTCAGTTACATGGTAACCCGCCGCGTGTAAACTGAAAACAACCATTTGGCGCAACGAACCTGAGTCGTCCACTGCCAATATTGATTTTGTCATCTTTGCTCCCGCTAAGCTTCCGTTTCCCATTAAAAACCCGCACTGCACTCTGTCTATTGCCAATTGCTTATTACAAACCGACGCCCAGCTACACCGCGCCGTTCACACTACCATCATTCGAGACCACTGCTCACCATGCGGGCCGAGCATCCGATCGTTTACTTTGCCGCCGCGCCGGCCAGTGTTGCCTTGGCTTCCTCCGCGTCGGCAACGTCGGTAGTCGATCCCTCTTTGGTCACGGCTTCCTCCGCCTTTTTGTTCATGACAATGATGCTGATGCGTCGATTGATGGGATCCAATGGGTCAATCTTGTTAAACGGCACCGCTGAGGAGAGGCCAATCACCCGCAACACTTTTGACTCATCCATTCCTCCGGCAACCAAGGCCCGCCGCGATGCATTCGCACGGTCGGCCGAAAGCTCCCAGTTGCTATATCCTTTCTCTCCGCTGGAATAGGGTGTTGCATCCGTGTGTCCGGAAAGGCTCACCTTGTTCGGTATTCCGTTTAGCAAGCGTCCAATTTCAAGCAAAATTTCCCTAGTATAGGGCTGCAAGTCTGCTTTCGCCAAGGCAAACATCGGCCTATTTTGTTCGTCCACGATCTGTATCCGCAATCCGTCTGCGGTAATGTCAAGCAACAGCTGTTTCTTATACTGCTTCAGCATGGGGTTGACTTCAATCGCGGCCTCGATGCGCTGTTTCAGGCTATGCAGTTGCGCAGCTTCCGCCTTTGCCAACTCGGCTTGCGCAGCTTTGAGATTGAACGTTTTGCGGGTCTTGTTCTGATCGTCGGTTCGTTGAATCTGGCCGTTGGATCGTGAAAGATCCATGCCGCCGCCCTTGATCACGCTGGAACTGTCGCCGCTGCCGGAACCGCCTTGCATCGCCACCTTGAGGGGAGTTTGAAAATAGTCGGCGATACCCTGGAGATCGCCTTTTGTGGTGGAACCCATCAACCACATCAACAAGAAAAAAGCCATCATTGCCGTCACAAAATCGGCATACGCGATCTTCCATGCGCCGCCGTGACCAGCGCCGCCGGATTTCTTTATTCGTTTGACAATGATAGGGCGAAGACTGTCGTCAGCCATATGTTTCTCCGCAGATTACTCATCCGGGTTATGTGTTTATTTTATTATCGGATTTCAACAATTACCCAACGCCTGTTCATCTGGACTTGGACTGCTTGATATGCTCTTCAAGTTCAATGAAAGACGGCCGTTCCGTCGAAAATAATACCTTGCGGCCAAACTCGACTGCAAGCGCCGGCGCATAACCATTCAGGCTTGCCAGCAGTGTTACCTTCACACATTGAAATACTTTTGACGACTCGTTAAGTTTTTGCTCCAACAACGTGGCAAGCGGACCGACAAAACCGTAGGCGAGCAGAATACCCAGAAAAGTGCCTACCAAGGCGTCAGCGATAAGCAACCCCAGCTCTGCCGGCGGCAAGCCGACCGACGACATGGTATGCACTACGCCCATCACCGCCGCCACGATACCGAAAGCCGGCATAGCATCGCCCAGTTTGGCGATGCTATGCACCGGAATCTCGCCTTCGGCATGGTGCGTCTCGATCTCGTTATCCATCAGATTCTCGATTTGAAACGCATCCATGTTCCCCGACACCATCAGCCGTAAATAGTCGGTCATGAATTCAATGATGTGGTGATCCCCCAGAACGCTGGGATATTTAGTGAAAATCGCGCTTGCTTCAGGGGTTTCAATATCGCCTTCGATCGACATCAAGCCTTCTTTGCGCACCTTGCTCAGCAGCTCGAATTGCAAAGTCATCAGTTCCATATACAATGCTTTTGTATACTTGGACCCTTTGAACAGGGTAGGCAACGCTTTTAACGTGGCTTTGATCGCCTTGCCATTGTTACCGACAAAAAAAGAACCTGCCGCAGCGCCGGCGATCATCAAAAATTCAACAGGTTGCATTAGTGCGGCAAGATGCCCGCCGGCCAGCGCAAATCCACCGAAGACTGAAAATAAAACAACAAGATATCCAATTGGGACTAACAAGTGTGCAATCTCCTAAATTATCGCTATTAAGGCGTGACCTGCGCAAACCTGAAGGAGTATAACGGATGTAACACCTGTCAGCCAACCATTACATGTTCCAGCCGTAAAGAATGGGGCCATCCGAGGTGGATAGTTCGATAATTTGCGGCTGCGTTTCCAGAATAGCAAATTCATAACTCAGCAACAAGGCGCCAGGTCGCATCTCGCTGCGAGCCTTGCTCCAGAGGGCCGGCATCGCGGCAGGTGATAAATAAGCGAATACAACGTCGAAGTTGCCAAAATCGACAAGATTATAATCGCCGCGCAGGAACGTTCCCGGGCTGCGCGTGAAAACCGCTCGCACACGACTGATAACCCACGGCAGCGGAGCGACCTCAATGCCAATGAACGTGCACTCCGTCCGCTGGCGCGCAAGATACAGCACCAGGCCGCCCATTCCACTGCCGATATCGATAAACCGGATCGGGTGTGATTGCGGCAACAATCCGGCTACCGTTTTCCAGACAAGGGGGCCCGATGGGTAAAACGGCACCTGGCTGCGAAACGTGGTCCAATAAAGCGCCAGCAAAAGCAGAAACGCCAGCAAATAAATTCCAGATGGCAGATGCAGCATTGTCCCCATCAAAAGGGCGGGAGGAAGAATAAATTGTATTGGCAGCCACCAGGGAGCAAGCCGAAACAGACGGGAAAGGCCGGCCCCACAGGCGCCCTGAATCAAGACTGCTGCGATAATCGGTATCTTGAAATCGGTAAAAGAGGAAACCGCGATGATCAGCGGTAGCACGATGGCCAGGGACAAGCATTGAATCAGCAGCGCCTGAACTGCCGGTACGCGAAGCAACGGCCTACCGCCCCGCGTATTCATGCCATTTTCTGAAAAATCTTCGTTCAAACAGCGTGTCAGGCTGCAACCGCCACGGACAACGCCATTGCATCGCTCTTGGCTTTTTTGGTCTTTCCGGCGCGCGACGGCATATGGCACAGGCCACAAGTGTAATTATCATGCAAATCCAGCCTATGCACGACAAATTGCCCACTGCATTCGCGGCATGCTATCGTCATCAGCATTTTGCTTTCAAAAAAACGAACCAGTGTCCAAGCCCGCGTCAGCGACAATACCGGCTCGCCATTCGCATCCGGTTCAGCCTGCTCCAGATAGAGCTTATAGGCCTTCATGATGGCCTCCACGCCCGATATATGCGCCTGCTCCCGCAAATATCGATGAATGCTAATGAACAGGGAAGAATGGATGTTGGGTTGCCAGGTAATAAACCAGTCCGTCGAAAATGGCAGCATACCCTTAGGCGGCGATACTCCTTTGAGCTCCTTGTAAAGCTTCAGCAGTCGTTCGCGAGACAGAGAGGTTTCCGACTCCAGCAATTGGAGGCGAGCGCCAAGCTTGATCAGTTCTATGGCCAATTGTATTTCCTGCGCCTCTGTGACCACACTCTTCTTTTTCATTTTGTTAACTCTTGATTAAACGGATGAATATTAAAGGCTTAAGCGATTTCTTCAACCGCTTGACCAGCCATCAGGATAGCGGCATGAGAATGCGCCAAGCCGCGGTCTTTGTTGTAGTTGGTCAGCATGCCAAGAATGGTTCCATCCTCAAAACGAAACCGGGCCAACATCATGTTGGTTCCGGCGAGCTTCAAAATTTGCGCATTATTCATGCCTTCAATCAGATCGGCTATATCGCTGCTGATGCCCAGGCGAAAAATCGCGGTAGCTTTATCGGCACGAATCATCTGCTGAGCAAGCATCAGGTAACCGAGGTTTGCGTCACGGATCTCTGCAATCATATCGTTTGTATTCATTGTGATCTCCCATCCGGTAAATACTGGCGGCAAATTGCGTAACCAGTGATTGCATTCTGGAGGCTGAATCACAGACAGGAAATAGGCTACAGTCGGTTTTTTTTGACAGAGACGCGCATACGCAACCTGTAGGAGTCTATCCTACAAGTCACGAACACACATACTCCAAGACCGCAAAGAACGGTCCAAGAGTGGCTTGCAGCTTAGGTTTCAAGAAAATCGGTTAATCCGATTACAGCAAGAAACTATCCAAACAGCAATGTTGAAGAGAAGAATTTATTTTGCGTTAATTATTAAAACTTTCTAAAAATTATTGCAAATACACAACAAAAACACTTGCCGGTATCACTTATATTCTTTGTTACGGCACGCTTTAGGAAAACTTTAGGGGTTTTGCAAAATATTTTTAAATATTTTTTAAAAATATTATTTGCATTCACCGCTATCCATATTTATAACGGACAGCGCAACCAGAACTTTAGGGAGGAAAGCGAAAAATTTTGAAGAATTTTTGCTTTTGGGTAGTTATCAGGCCTTATGTCAGCCTGATGGATCTCTTGATTATCAGACTTGCCAGGCCCCATCTCGATATACCACTTGATCGTCCAGGCAAAACGATTCGGTTATTGTAAAAACGTCAACGTGATATTTAGCGTTCTTTCGCCTGATATTGGGTTTACTATAAGACCCGTGCTTGGCGCCCAGCGACAGGTGAATGCCGCACATGCGCTCGTAGGTGCCAATATCGCTCACCGTCCGCTCAGCCGAAAAAGCGCGATTCATGCCGAAACCCAGTTCGCGCAGCCATATCTCGCCCTCATCGGCGCGAATACTGGCGAGAACCTGGTCAAATTCAGGGGTAGAGTCGATGGCTTCGGCCACCCTACCCTTGGCGATGACTAAGGTAATGGGTTTTTTGGGACGGTTAACTGAAAAAGAGGTGTCGCCAAAAACAAAAATACGAACTCGTCCGCTTACCGCCTCCAGATCTTTCGCTTCCGTAAAAACCTCGCCGATAGGAAACTGCCCGCCAATATTCTTCATTCCGGTGTAGTCGCCCACGTTCAGTTTTGCCGGCTCAAACGGGGATGCAAAAATCAGCCGCTCGCCGCCGCTGTCGAGCATTCCGCTGCTTGCTTGACTGATGCGCTCCTGAAGCGCATGACCAACCCTGCGAAAATAGGATGCATCATAGGCCAGCGACTCGATATAGTGACAAGCCTCTACACCAGGCATGCGGGCAAGATGCACATGTTCAATCACCTTGAGCGAACGTTTGAACAGTTCGACGCGCAGGCGAAACGCATTCAGGCGAAATCCTGTCGACTGGATAAGCACGACTAAATCGAACGGAGCAAGAGCATCGAAAGAGGCGAGTACTTGTTCTGGAGAGTGCGCGTCGAAATCGATAAATCTGGCGTTGGGAAGGCAGCGCCGATAAGCCACCGCAAGTGCTGTTGCCAGATCGCATCGCGTATCGTATACAACCACTGCAGCCCGCAAATCCGAATGCTCTATAGCGGTCGAAAGAATATCGCTTACATGCTTTTCTGCAGCATTCACAGTCTCAGCAGGTATCGCACCGATAGCCTGGCCGGAATATTCTTCGCTTGCAATGGGGGTCATCATCAACTTATCGCGTGAAGGGGATCAATCGTCATAATGATGACGGCACGCGACAATAACTAAATCATCATCCGTGGCTCGGTAAATCAAGCGGTTGGCATCATCTATTCGCCGGCTCCAATAGCCAGACAAATTACCAAGTAATGGCTCGGGTTTTCCAATGCCCGCAAAAGGCTCGCGCCGTGCAGCGTCGATCAACAGGTTGATGCGCTTGAGCGTTTTTTTATCCTGCCCATGCCAGTAAAGGTACATTTCCCAGCAGTCGGGAACAATTACAACGCGCCTGCTCATTCGTCAGCATCGAGCAGTTTTCGCTCCTGCGCTAAGCCCGCCTTATCTTGCGCAATGGCCTTAAATAACGTTTTTGCATTGGAAGGGTTCCCCAACAGATAAAGCGTTTCTTGAAGGCTATCGTAATAGGCGCGCCCCATCAGCACAGCGTCCTCGCCATCGCGCCGGTGAATCACGGTTACTTCCGCGTTATCGATGGTGCTGTCCAGTACGTTTTTGAGATTGTTTCGCGCCTCGGTATAGGTCAATATTCGCATTATGCCGCCTCTTTATATGTACATAAATATGTACAAGTATAGCTCAAAATGCCAATTGATCCACAATTTTTGCAACCTTGCCGAACATCCCGGTAATCACTTTGGCGCAACGGCATAAAAAAACCCCTAAGCGTTTGATTTCTTAGGGGTTTTTAGGCAAACTTTGCTGAAGTTTGGCATATCTTTGGCGGAGACGGTGAGATTCGAACTCACGATTCAGGTTTAAGCCCAAATGCTTCCTTAGCAGGGAAGTGCCTTCGGCCACTCGGCCACGTCTCCACACTACAACCGACTATTAACTTTTCGTACGGCTGTAAAGCCACGCATGATAGCTTTTCAAACGGCTTTGGTCAATAAAAGTTACTGCCCCAAGCGTAATTTATGCCGCTTTTTCAAGATCGAATACTTTATGCAATGCGCGTACCGCCAATTCCATGTATTTTTCATCAATCAATACGGAAATCTTGATCTCGGATGTCGAAATCATCAGGATATTGATCCCTTCTTCAGCAAGGGTGCGAAACATCGTCGACGCAATGCCAACGTGGCTGCGCATACCGACCCCAACCACGGAAACCTTCGACACCTTGGCGTCGCCGATGATGCTGGCCGCATTGATTTTCTCTTTGGCAACCCGATTTAAAGCCTCCATCGCCTTGGCGAATTCGGTGCGTGGAACAGTGAAGGTAAAGTCTGTTTTACCGTCGACCGATTGATTCTGAATGATCATGTCCACTTCGATATTGGCATCGGCAACCGGGCCGAGAATCTGGTACGCAATACCCGGTTTATCCGGCACGCCCAAAACAGTGATCTTCGCTTCATCGCGGTTAAACGCGATACCGGTGATGGCGGCTTGTTCCATATTTATATCTTCCTCAAACGAAATCAGGGTACCGGAAGAGGTCTCTTCTTCCAGCGGCATCATGGGGTCGGTCAATGACGATAATACCCGCGTCGGCATTTTGTAGTTGCCGGCAAACTCAACCGATCGAATTTGCAATACTTTCGATCCGAGCGAAGCCATTTCCAGCATTTCTTCAAAGGTCACGGTATTCAGCCGGCGCGCCTCCGAAACAACGCGCGGATCCGTCGTATAAACGCCGTCGACATCGGTATAAATCAGGCATTCCCGGGCTTTCATCGCCACTGCAACGGCTACCGCCGAGGTGTCTGAACCGCCGCGCCCCAACGTCGCTATATTGCCGTCATCGTCAACCCCCTGGAACCCGGTAATGATGACAATTTTGCCGGCATCCAGATCGCGGCGGACTTTTGCATCGTCTATCGACTGGATACGCGCCTTGGTAAAGGCCGAATCGGTCTTGATCGCAACCTGCCAACCGGCGTAGGAGACTGCCGGCTTGCCTATGGCATGCAACGCTATCGACAGGAGGGCGACCGATACCTGTTCGCCGGTTGACGCCAGCATATCCAGTTCGCGGGGGTCCGGCTGCTCCATGATGTCATTGGCCATTCCAAGCAAGCGGTTGGTTTCTCCAGACATGGCCGAGGGAACAACGATGATTTGATAACCCGCGTCATGCCATTTAGCAACGCGTCTTGCGACATTTTTAATGCGCTCAGTGGAGCCCATCGACGTGCCACCGTATTTATGTACGAATAAAGCCATGGGAATTAAAAGTGGACTTGAAATTTTAAAAAAGCAGGATAACCGTTAACTTTACATGCTGCAACGCAAAAAGACAAGTCAAAAATACCTGACGATGTCAACTGCCATCCGCTTGCCAGCGGAATCGAATCCTTGCCATAGTTGCCCCTACCTGCGCGCAATTCATGCCCAAGCCTGCGGCAAACAGCAATTGTCCGCCACTGCTGACCAAAGGCAGACGCAGACGCTCCCAGGCAGGAATATCCATAGCCTGATAATGGTGCTTCAAACTTTTTGTCGGGCGATTCAACGCCGGCTTCAGGCGCTCTCCCCCTTGACGATAATGGAGTAAACACTCCCGATTCAAAAGCCAATCGACATCGATACCTGTATTTGAGCCTGCTGTTGCGCCTGCTTCGTCTATTTCAACTGCGTCGAAGTGCAAAGTTCCGCGATAAGCTGGAAAATAAAACAGCGCTTCACCACGCCAGGTAAATACGGCCGGGTCCACCTCGGAGGCCGTTTCGGCACTCCTCGGCGTAATAAATACGCGTCCGCGATGACGTCGAATATGGCAATCTGCATGTGTTACGCACAGTTGCGCATCGTCTTTGGCCTCCAGCAGCTGGGTCCGCATCTCGTTCAACCATGCGGTGGACGGCATGCGTATTCCGAGCGAACCAAACCAGTAGCGCAACAGATTATCGGCCCGATCCGCGCCAAGCCGCCTGATGTGGTTCACATCGAGCGCGTCGCCGACCCGGGCCGCCGCCATATCCTGTGCCGCCAATTCAACCAGCAAGCGCTGGCCGGCCTGCGCATGTTGCGCGGTACGGGCAAAACGCTGCTGAAATCCAGGAAAACATGCGGCTAATGCCGGCATGACCTGATGTCTCAGGGCATTACGCGCATACCGCGGGTCTCTATTCGACTCATCCTCTATATAGGCAATATCGTTCGCCCGGGCATAGTCTTCCAGCTCGGCACGCGATACCGATAGCAAGGGTCGCGCCACCGTCAGTAAAGGGCTGCCAAGCATATCGGGCGCTCGATTGGCAACCTCCATGCCGGACATGCCTGCCACGCCTGAACCGCGCAACAATTGGAGCAATACCGTTTCAGCCTGATCGTCCAGATGGTGGGCAGTCAACAGCAGCGGCGCCTCATGCGCCATGCACAACGCTCCCAGCGCCGCATAACGGGCGATGCGCGCCGCTTCTTCGATACCGCCCTTGTCTTGTTGGGAGAGGGTGACATGACGCGCATCGAAAGCGATTCTCAACGCTGCGCAGGCCTGCCGGCAATGCTGCAGCCACCGATCGGCATGCGGGCTCAGCCCATGGTGGATGTGAAAAGCGTGCAAGGTGACGTCGTTGTCTATCGCATACGCGCGTGCAAGGTGTAGCAGAACGGTAGAATCGAGGCCGCCGCTGTAGGCAATAGCCAATGCAGTCCGGTTGGCTGGCAATACTGAAACAATGGGAGCGTCGGGCGAAATCTCATCCTGGCCAGAGCCCGCCGGCAACGCATGTCCGAAACCGCGAACGCGCTGTTGGATATCCGCCAACGCATGCTCAAACATGCCGTTCAACGTGTTCATGCCATTTTCCGTCATCGTTCTTCCCGGGGCAATTGAAGCGGCGAAGACAACCGCACAACCCTGCTAATACTCCACCGGTACCGGGTCCAGGCTGCGCCACAGGTACCATGTCGCCACCGTGCGCCAAGGTTCCCAGTTCGCGGCCACTTCGCGCGCGTCGCTACGCGACACCGGCTCGCCGGAAAAATAATTCAAGCTGATGCCTTTGAGCAAACCAAGATCATCCAGGGGCAAAATATTCGGGCGCCGCAGATGAAATATCAAGAACATCTCTGCGGTCCAGCGACCAATGCCGCGAATCTGCACCAAGTCGGCGATGACGTTTTCATCTTCCATCTCGGTCCACTGATCGACGTGAAGCCGTTTCGCCTTGAAATGCTCGGCCAAATCGAGTATGTATTCCAGTTTGCGTTTCGACAAGCCGCAAGTTGCCAGTCCCTCGCCTGCTCTCAGAACCTGGGCCGGCGTGCACTTCGGGCACAAGGCCAGAAAACGCGTCCATACCGCATCTGCGGCCTTGACTGAAATTTGCTGACCGACAATTGAACGCGCCAACGTGGTAAACGGCTCGCCCCGACTGGTCAGGTGCAAGTCGCCGAACTGTGGAATCAATTTGCGCAGGATGCGGTCGCGCTTCATTAATTCAGCCTTGGCGTCTTCCCAATAGCCGGGCAAGGCCACCCGACCGTCAATTGATATGATTTTTGTCATCGACCTAAGCCCTTCGCCACTCGGTTGAACCGTCCGGCTTGTCTTCCAGCACAATGCCGCGGGCCGACAACGCCGTGCGAATGCGATCGGCTTCGGCAAAATTCTTTGCTTTCTTTGCAGCTGCCCGGGCGGCGATTTCTTCATCGACGTCAATGGGCATTCCGGTAATGGCGATGGTACCTTCATATCCGGCAGCAGAACCGCCTGCCTGCAAAAATTCCTTGGGGTCGCGCTGCAATAAACCAAGAATATCGCCAAGTTTGAACAACTGGCCCGACAATTCGGCAGATCCCGTTTTATTGACTTCCTTTGCCAGGTCGAACAATTCGGCAATAGCGAGCGGCGTGTTGAAATCGTCGTTCATTGCGTCTGAGAAGCGGGCGGCATGCGGCTCTTTCCAATCGAGCGGCGCGGAATTCGGCGCTACCTCTTTCAACGCGGTGTACAACCGCGTCAACGCTTGCCTGGCGTCGTCGATATGCACGTCCGAATAATTAAGCGGGCTGCGATAGTGCACGCGCAAAATAAAAAACCGCACCACTTCCGCATCGTATTTTTTAAGCACCTCGCGAATCGTGAAAAAATTTCCCAACGACTTCGACATTTTTTCATTATCGACCCGCACGAAGCCGTTGTGCATCCAGTAATTCACGAATGGGTGCCGCAATGCGCCTTCGGATTGCGCAATTTCATTTTCGTGGTGCGGGAATTGCAAATCGGCGCCGCCGCCATGAATATCGATGCGCTCGCCCAACAACGCACATGCCATGGCCGAGCATTCGATATGCCATCCGGGCCGACCGCTGCCCCATTTGGAAGGCCACTTCACTTCTTCCGGTTCTGCCTCTTTCGATGCTTTCCACAATACAAAATCGAGCGGATCGCGCTTTCCGGTATTGATATCCACCCTTTCGCCGGCGCGCAAATCGTCAAGCGACTTGCCGGATAATTTTCCGTATCCTGGAAATTCGCGAACAGCAAAATTCACATCGCCATCCGCCGCCTTATAGGCCAATCCGTTACTCTCCAGCTTTTCGATCATGCCGAGCATCTGCGGCACGTATTGGGTGGCGCGCGGCTCGTCGGTCGGCGGCAAAATGCCGAGCGCCCGCGTATCTTCATTCATGTAAGCGCTGAATCGTGAAGTCAATTGCGAGATCGACTCGCCGTTTTCGACCGCCCGCTTGATTATCTTGTCGTCGATATCGGTAATATTGCGCACATAGTTAACCTCGTAACCCAAGGCTTGCAGCCAGCGATATGCCACGTCGAACGCCATCATCATGCGCGCATGTCCGATATGGCAATAGTCGTAAATTGTCATGCCGCATACATACATCCGAACCTGGCCAGGCGTTATCGGGGAAAAAAGCTGCTTTTCACGCGCTAGCGTGTTGTAAATCTTGAGAACGCTCATGGACGATTATCTGTGTTCGGCAATGGGATTGTCACACCGTGACCGTTGCGCCCTGCACCACCCCTCGTGCAACGCAAGATACCTCGATGACAATTAGCATAATTTGATAAAATACTTCTTTTCATTTAAGTATAACATTTAAAAAAAACCGGATTCCTTCCGCCGCTTTGGGAACCGTAAAGATTTTTACAGATTCTTGTTCTACCCTTAGCGCGCAATCAACGTAAATTCCAACCATTCAACGAGAGTCAACCATGTCATTTTCCCGTCGTTATTTTCTTTTCCTGCTGCTCGCATTGGCCATGGGCGGCGCCTTCGGCGGTGCAAATGCAGCGCCAAACGTTACGCTCAAAACAAATATGGGCGACATTGTGATGGAACTGTACCCGGACAAAGCGCCGAAGACGGTGGACAATTTCCTCAAATATGTGAAGGAAGGCCACTACAATGGAACTATTTTTCATCGCGTTATAGACGGCTTTATGATTCAGGGTGGCGGATTCGATCAGGAAATGCATGAAAAGTCGACGCATGCGCCGATTGAAAACGAAGCAGCAAACGGCCTCAAGAATGCCGCCTATACTGTGGCAATGGCACGCACCGGCAATCCTCATTCGGCGACCGCGCAATTTTTTATCAATGTGAATAACAATGAAGCGCTCGACTACCCATCGCGCGACGGTTGGGGTTATTGCGTATTCGGGAAGGTCATCGGCGGCATGGAGGTAGTGGACAAAATCAAGCTTGTCAAAACCGGAAATATGGGCCGGTTCCAGGACGTTCCGTTAACACCGGTCATTATCGAATCCGTTACGATCGCAAAGTAAATTCGCGCAATATTTAATTTCAGACAACCTATACAAGGATCATCATGTCAGTCTTACTCACTACCAATCTCGGCAATATTACGGTGGAACTGGATGCTGAAAAAGCACCGAAGACCGTTGAAAATTTTCTTTCCTACGTCAAATCCGGCCACTACGAGGGCACCATTTTTCATCGCGTCATCGATGGATTCATGATTCAAGGCGGCGGCTTTGAACCCGGCATGAAGCAAAAACAGACAAATGAACCAGTTGAAAACGAAGCCAAAAACGGGCTAAAAAACGCACCGTATACGCTGGCAATGGCGCGTACATCGGACCCGCATTCAGCATCCGCCCAGTTTTTCATCAATGTCAAAAATAACAGTTTCCTCGATTATCCGGGGCAAGACGGCTGGGGCTACTGCGTGTTCGGCAAAGTAACTGAAGGCCAGGAAATCGTGGACAAGATTCGCGCAGTGAAAACCACGCGCACCGGTTCGTTCGCCGATGTGCCGGTTGACGACGTCATCATTCAAAAGGCCGAAGTGATCTGACCTGATCCGACCAATACAGGTCTTGCCGTCACCCTATGGATACGACGCAAGCAGCGCATCCGGCCACGGCTGCGCTGTTCATTTCCGACCTGCATCTTCAAGCGTCCATGTCGCGCACCGCCCAGGCATTTTTCGATTTCATGAAGCATCGGGCGACCAAAGCGCAACAGCTCTATTTGCTGGGCGATATTTTTGAATACTGGGCCGGCGACGACGACATCGATCCATTCAACCGGAAAGTGATCGATGCAATTCGAGCCGTCAGCAATGCCGGAGTCGACGTATTCTGGATCGCCGGCAATCGCGACTTCCTGGCAGGTTCGACATTTGCCGAAGCGAGCGGCATCACGCTATTGCCTGACCCGTTTGTCGCACACATCGCCGGACAGCAGCTGGTGCTGACCCATGGCGATGCCCAATGCACCGACGATACCTCGTACATGGCGTTCCGCGCGCAGGTTCGCCGGCCTGAGTGGCAAAAGGAATTTCTTGCGCGTCCGCTGGCGCAACGCAAGGCGATCATTGCCGGTATGCGCCAAAGCAGCCGCGAGGCGCAATGCAACAAGGCGGATGAAATCATGGATGTCAATCCCGGCGCCATCGCTGCGCTGTACGATGCTACGGCGACTGCCATCATGATTCACGGTCACACCCATCGACCGGCGCAGCATGTCATTTCCGGAGATAATGGCACGCGTGCGCGCTACGTGCTGCCGGACTGGGATTACGATGCCGCCATCGCGCGCGGCGGATGGATCGCCATTGCAGCGGATGGACGGATTACCCGTTTCGGTGCGGATGGGCAAGCTTTACCCTGATCCGGCCGGTTCACATGCACGCCCGGTACACTTCCGCTATCGACACCTGCCTGGTCCTTGCCATGGCAACCCCGTTAACAGGCATCGTAACCATGCCATCCTGAACGGCAACGGCAAGGAATTCATCGCTCGACACGCCTGCCTGGACATGCTTGCGCAATGCGTCGTTCATGACAAGCAATTCATAAATCGCCACTCTTCCCTTGAGTCCGGTTTGATGGCAATTTTTACATCCGGCGCCCCGATAAAAAATTTCATCGTCGGCAAGCCCGAGATTTTTACGCATCAAAGGGGAAATGGTTTCTTCGCACAGGCATTCTTTACAATTGCTGCGCACCAGCCTTTGCGCCAGCACGCCGATCACTGCGGAGCGGATCATGTAAGGAGCAACGCCAATTTCCAGCAGGCGAACCAGTGCGCTCGGAGCATCATTGGTATGCAGCGTGCTGAACACCAAATGCCCGGTCAATGCGCTTTCCACCGCAATTTTGCACGTTTCGAGGTCGCGCATTTCTCCGATCATGATGACATCGGGGTCGTGCCGGAGAATATGCCGCAACGCTTCCGGAAATCCAAAGCCTATTTGCTGGATCAATTGAATCTGACGCGTGTGAGCCAATTCATATTCGATAGGATCTTCGACGGTAATGATATTGACATTCTCGCGTTCAACCTCCTGCAGCGCAGCATACAGTGTGGTGGACTTGCCTGAACCGGTAGGACCGGTGACCAGGATGATGCCGTAGCTTCGCTTGATGAGATCAAGAAATATGTCCTGATCGGTGCGGCTAAACCCGATCTCGGCGATTGATCGGAGACCCTCATTCTTGTTTAAAATCCGGACCACGATGCTTTCGCCGTATTGAACGGGAATAATCGATATGCGCAGGTCAATTGTTTGCAATCCGCTCTTGACCCGAATTCGGCCGTCCTGGGGCAACCGGTGTTCGGCAATATTGAGACGGGACAGAATCTTGATACGGCTGACTATGGCGGGCAGCAGTCCGATCTGGAACTGCCTGATATTAACCAGGGTGCCGTCTATCCGGTAGAGCAAATCGAACGATTTTTCACCCGGACGGATATGAATGTCGGAAGCGTGTTGGTTGATCGCATCCTGTATTGCCAGATTCACCAGATGCACGAGCGGCGCCTTGTTGGCCAATAATTCCGCATCCTTCCAGATGCGACTTTCATCGACGGCATCGGTGCTGGTCAACTCCAGGTTCGCCAGGTCATGTTCCGTGCTTACGGCTAGATAGGTGCGATAAATGAGCTGATCGATTTCCGCTTTGTCGGCAAGCACGAAACGGATTGGACGTTCGATCGTAAAACGAAGTAATTCAAGTTCCTGCGCCTCCGGCAATTTGGATACCGCGAGCACCAGCGTATCGCCGAAAAACATCAAGGGTATAACACGCATGTCGCGCACCATGTCTGCCGACAATAACGATGCCGCCTTCGGATCCAGGTCAAACTCCCCAAGCAGAACGGTTGGCACGTCCAACTCTTCCAACAGCGCGCTCTGAATTGCCGATTCTGTCGCGGCGCCGGTTTCGAGCAGGATGTCCCCTAGCTTTTTGTCGGGCGATGACTGTTGCAAATGCAAAGCCTCTCGCAGCGCCACAGCACTGATCAATCCCCTATTGACCAAATTCTGACCCAGCGTATGATGACGGGTAGCCTGCGCACTTAATATACGGGCGAGTTCCTCCGCGTTAGTCGCGTTCGTCATATCGGCTTCTGCGTTTTCGCGCCGGCGGCGGGATCTTTTCCGTACAGCCGTATTTTCAAGTCAAGATCGACCCGCGAATCGGCATTGAGCAAGGTTTCTTCACGCGAAATGCGTCCGGCCTTATAGAGTTCAAATAGAGATTGATCAAACGTTTTTACGCCAGCCTGGTTGCCTTTTTGCATTTCCGGCTTGATTTGATCAAGGCGCCCCTCGCGGATCATTTCCGCAATATAGGCTGAATGACGCAACACTTCGACCGCCAGTACCCGGCTCCCCTTTATGCCGGAAACCAGCCGGTGTGAAATCACGCCTTCGATATTGAGCGAGAGATCCATCAACAACTGCTTGTGCGCGGCTACCGGAAAGAAATTGATGATGCGATCGATGGCTTGATTGGCATTATTGGAGTGCATCGTCGCGATGCAAAGCTGACCCGCTTCCGCATAGGCAATGGCATGTTGCGCAGTCTCCATGTCGCGAATCTCGCCGATCATGATCACGTCCGGCGATTCCCGCATCGCATTGCGCAAGGCATCGCCGAAACTCAAGGTATCGACACCGACTTCGCGTTGGTCTACGAGAGAGCGACGTTGCGGAAATAAAAACTCAATTGGATCTTCAATGGTCAGAATATGGTTGTCTGCATTTCTGGCCCGGTAATCGATCATGGCCGCAATCGACGTGCTCTTGCCCGAACCGGCAGCCCCGACCAATAACACCAGCCCGCGCTTGAGCATGGACAATTCAGCGGACTCCGGCGGAAGTCCAAGTTGCTCGAAATTTCGGATCAATAACCGGATATGTCGCATAGCGAGCGAAACTTCGCCGCGCTGACGATAGGCGTTGACGCGGAAACGTCCGACATTTTCTACGGTAAACGCAAAATTGGATTCCAGCGTGAGTTCAAATTGGGCGCGCTGGCGTTCGTTCATGATGCCGTAAGCAAGCGACTGCACCTCGCCCGGCGCAAACTTTGGCGCATCAAGCATCTTCGTTGCGCCGTTTATTTTCAGATACGGCGGGGAACCCGTACTGAGAAATAAATCGGATGCGTCGCTATCGACCATCAATTTCAGATAATCGTCTATTTTTGTCATCCCGACCACTCCGCCGGCGTCTAAGCCAGTTCGTTAAGGGGTGTTGCGTCTCTCAGATGCATGTAATATACAACGAATATAATACGTGAATTACCGTTGAACACATTGATATAAGTCAAGAAACAACGCATGTGCATAGGGAAATGGCGCATGCGGCGCTTCCGGTCGATTGCTATTCAACCAGCTTTTTCAATTGCTCAAGGTCGAGCTTATCCATTTCAGGCAATGTCTCGCAATGCAGGCCTGCTTCCTTCAGAATCGCAATAATGGTGGTAATCTGCTGCTCCTGCGCAGCGGCATGATGCACCAGTCCATGGATGGCTGCCGACATCGGGTCGTCGCTGTTCGGCGTCACGCCATACGCAGCAAACATGCGCGCGACGGCTGCTTCCCGCGATTTTTTGGTGTCTCGCAAAACGATATGCGCTGGATTGCCGACCGCCGTGGTACCGGCCGGCACTTCCTTGACAACGACAGCATTCGATCCGACTTTGGCTCCATCGCCTACCGTAAAGCCGCCCAATATCTTGGCGCCTGCGCCGATGATGGCGCCCCGCCCCAGCGTAGGGTGACGCTTTACCCCTTTATTAAGTGAAGTTCCACCCAGCGTCACTCCCTGATAGATCGTGCATTCATCGCCAACCTCCGCCGTTTCCCCGATCACCACACCGAACCCGTGGTCAATGAATACCCGCCTGCCGATGATGGCGGCAGGGTGAATTTCAATGCCGGTAAATAACCTCGCAATAGTGGAAATAAAACGACCGCCCCATTTCATGCCGTGCATCCAGCACCAATGGGCAACGCGATGCAAAACAATCGCATGCAAGCCGGGATAGCAGGTCAATACTTCCCAGGCCGAGCGCGCAGCGGGGTCGCGCTCGATGATGCTGGCTATGTCTTCTCGCAATCTGCTAAACATGAATTATTGCCGATGAGATCGTGTGGAATGCGTGCTGAATGCGTGCTACAAACCTTTGGCCAACCGTTGTCGCCGCGCTTCATACAGGCAAACGCCGGAGGCAACTGAAACATTGAGGCTTTCGACCGAACCCAGCATGGGCACACTGACCAGCAGGTCGCAGGCTTCGCGCGTCAGACGACGCATGCCTTCGCCTTCCGAGCCCATCACGATCGCGGCGCCGGTTGAAAAATCGGCATCGTACAAACTTTTTTCCGCATCTTCGGTGGTACCGACCAAAAATATATCGCGCTCTTTCAAGTCTCGCAAGGTACGGGCAAGATTGGTTACGGTAATATAAGGCACCGTTTCAGCCGCGCCGCTGGCAACCTTGGCTGCAGTGGCATTCAAGCCTACCGCCCTGTCCTTGGGCGCGATCACCGCATGCGCGCCGGCCCCATCGGCGACACGCAAGCAGGCGCCAAGATTATGCGGGTCGGTGATGCCGTCAAGCACCAGTATCAACGGCGGGCCATCGATCGCATCCAGCAACTCGTCCAGATTGCGCGCCAGCGACAGTTCGCCGGCTATCGCCACCACCCCCTGATGGCGACGCGTTCCCACCATATTATTCAAGCGCTGGTCATCCACCTGGATGATACGCACATTGACTGCTTTGGCAGCCCGCAATAACTCTTGCATGCGCCTGTCTTCGCGACCGGCATCCACATAAATTCCCTCCACCGACGACGCCTCGTGACGCAAGCGCGAAGTGACGGCATGAAACCCGAATATCATTTTGTTTTTCACGATCGTTTCTTCTTCGCGGCTTTTGAATAAGCCCGAGCCGACTGCGGCTTTTCTGCCGGCGTAGCGGTGGCCCTGGATCGCTTGGCTTTGGTCGTCTTGGTCGTTTTGGCAGGCATGGCCGCCGTAGCGGCAGGCTTCCTGGCTTTGTTCACGCGCGCCTGTTGTTCGGTTTCAGCGCGCCGCGCTTCATTTTTTAATACCGTGCGGATACCGGGTTCGGTCACCAGCCGCAAATCGATTTTGCGCGCATCCAGATCGACCCTGCTCACCTGCACGGTTACCCGGTCGGTTAACTGATAGCGGATGCCGGTGCGTTCTCCGCGCAGTTCATGGCGGGTCTCGTCAAACTGGAAATAGTCGGCCCCCAGATCGGTGACATGAACCAGGCCTTCGATAAACAACGCATCCAGTTGCACGAATATACCGAAGGTTGCCACACCGGAAATAGTGCCGGTAAACTCTTCGCCAAGCTTATCCCGAATGAAGTAACATTTCAGCCAGGCTTCGACATCGCGCGATGCTTCATCTGCACGCCGCTCGTTGGCGGAACAGTGAATGCCGAGCGCTTCCCAAATGGCGACCTCGCCTTCACGCTTTGTCTTGCCCAGAGCCCGGTCTTGCGCTTGCTTCTTGCGCGCTGCCGGCGACAGCGTCGTGTTCAGCACGCTGGTATCGATTCCCTTGGGTTCATAGCGTTTACCCTGCAAAATTGCTTTGATCGCACGATGCGTCAATAAATCGGGGTAACGCCGAATCGGGCTGGTGAAATGGGCATAAGCCTCGTAGGACAAGCCGAAATGACCGATGTTTTCCGGGCTGTATACCGCTTGCTGCATCGACCGCAGCAGCATCGTTTGCAACAGCGTCGCATCGGGACGAACCTTGATTTTTGGCATCAATTCCGCATAATCGGAAGCCGTAGGCGTTTCGCCGCCGCCCAGATTCAACCCTACCTGCTTCAGAAAAGTTCGCACCTGATTCAGCTTTTCCTTGGTTGGCGCCGCATGGACGCGATACACGCCCGGATGCTTGTGCCGCTCCAGCAAATCTGCGGCACAGACATTCGCCGCCAACATGCATTCTTCGATGACTTTGTGCGCATCGTTGCGCGTGCGCGGAAGTATCTGCTCTATCTTGCCCGCGGCATTGCAGACAATGTAAGTTTCGGTGGTTTCAAAATCAATCGCGCCACGCGCCTGCCGCGCTTGCAGCAATGCCTTGTAAACGTCGTACAGATTTAATAGATGCGGTACCAGGGCTGGACGCCTGGCCGCTTCCGTGCCCTTGGTATTTGCCAACACGGCAGCCACGTCGGTATACGTCAATCGCGCGGCGGAGTGGATCACCGCCGGGTAAAACTGGTAAGCCTTGATTTCCCCTTTTGCGCCGATCACTGCATCGCAGACCAGCGTCAGACGATCGACTGCGGGATTCAACGAGCAAAGGCCGTTGGATAACTTCTCGGGCAGCATCGGAATCACCCGGCGCGGAAAATAGACAGAGGTGCTGCGTTCCAGCGCATCGACATCCAGTGCATCGTTCGGTTTGACGTAATGACTGACATCGGCAATCGCGACGATCAGGCGAAACCCCATGCTGCGACCGATTTTAACCGGCTCGCAATATACCGCATCGTCGAAGTCGCGCGCATCTTCACCATCGATGGTCACCAGCGGCACATCGCGCAGATCAACGCGTTCATGCAAATCTGCTGCGCGCACTTCGCCGGGCAGCTTGGCGGCCAGCTTTTTGGCAGCTTCCGAGAATTCATGCGGAACGCCGTACTTCCGAACCGCGATTTCAATTTCCATGCCGGGATCGTCGATATCGCCCAGCACTTCAACAATTTTGCCGACCGGTTGCGTGTAGCGCGACGGCTGTTCGGTCAATTCAACGCTGACCACCTGCCCTGCTTTCGCCTTGCCGGGCGAACCGGCCAGCATGATATCCTGGCTGATGCGCTTGTCTTCCGGCGCGACCACCCAAACACCGTTCTCATTCAACAAACGGCCGATGACATGCGAATTGGCGCGCGCCACCACTTCGACGATCGTGCCTTCCGGACGGCCGCGGCGGTCTGTGCCGACAATGCGCGCCTGGACGCGGTCGCCGTGCAATACTTTTTGCATCTCTTTTTCCGGCAGGAAAATATCGGCACTGCCATCGTCGGGAATCAGGAAACCGAAACCGTCGCGGTGACTGCTGATCCGGCCTTCGATAAAATTGGTCAAATTCGCCAACTGAAAATGGCCCATGCGGTCAGGCTTGATCTGACCGTCGCGTTCCATTGCATTCAGGCGACGCGTCAGCCCATCCAGTTCATCCGGTTTGACGCCTAGCGCCTTGGCAATGGAAGACGTATCTTGCAACCCGGTTGCAGTACGTAAAATGCCGAGAATTTCCTCCCGGCTGGGGATAGTATAGGGATATTGTGTCAAAAGCTTGTTTCGTTAATTGTTATGGGGACGAGACGGTAGTGTAACGGATGCGACCGATTTTGCCTAACATCTCGCGAAAACCTGTCATGATCGAATTGACTTTGAATCGATTTACGCTATAATCTCGTTCTTTCGCGGCGCATTATCGGCGAAATGGTTATGGTTAATGAAACTGGAACCCGATACGCATCGGTTCCACAACAGTAGCTTTAATGGCAGTGCCCACGTGGCGGAATTGGTAGACGCGCATGGTTCAGGTCCATGTGCCGTAAGGTGTGGGGGTTCGAGTCCCTCCGTGGGCACCAAAATTATTATAGCAGAGCTTCATTCAGCTAAGCTCTCTGCGACCCTCTCTGCAATCCGCGCAGACGGCATTCGACCGCAACTTCCGCTCAGGCATACTCTACTGCCCTTGCTTATCCATGCTTATCCAAACCTATCCAACCATTTATCCCTGGGATTTGCCTCTTTTCATCCAGGCGCCTAATTGATTGGGGCGGATGCTGTCGTATTCTTCAAAAGGCTGATGTATCCAGGGATTAGTCGGCAGGTATTCCAGATAGAAATCCGGTCGGTGCAACGAACAGGCTTTGCACCAGATGACGGCCGACTTGACTTCGGTAACGGCCGGGAAATGCGCGCGGAGGTGACATTGCACTTGCTCAAGCGTCACGCCGGAATCCGCCATATCGTCAACCAGCAGCACCTTGCCGGATAGCACGCCCTTGGTGATGGTGATGTGCTTCGCAATGTCCAGTGCGCCGCGCACGGTGCCGGCCGCTTCGCGATACGAACTGGTGGAGAGAATGGCTAACGGAACGTCGAAAATGCGGGAGAATATATCGCCGGGCCGCAAGCCGCCGCGCGCCAGACATAAAACCTGGTCGAACATCCAGCCCGACTCATGCACCATCTGAACCAGTTTTTCGATATTGCGGTGATAATCGTCCCACGACACCCACAAATCTTTATCGTTCGATACCGGCATCACCCCTCCGCAACGTCAATTACTCGAACGGATGACGCAGAACGATCGTTTCCTCTCGGTCCGGTCCGGTCGATATCATATCGATAGGGGCGCCAACCAATTCTTCAATACGTTTAATGTAGGCGCGCGCAGCGGCCGGCAATGCATCCAGCGACTTGGCTCCTACCGTCGATTCCTTCCAACCCGGCATCACTTCGTAAATCGGCTCGCAGCCTGCTGCCTCTTCGGCGCCGACCGGGAAGATATCGACCGTTTTGCCGGCCAACGTATATCCGGTGCATATACTGAGGGACTCCAAGCCGTCCAGCACATCCAGCTTGGTCAGGCACATGCCCGATACGCCATTGATTTGCATCGAGCGCTTCAATAACGCCGCATCGAACCAGCCACAACGGCGCGGACGACCGGTTACCGTGCCAAATTCGCAACCGACGGCAGACAAGTGCTTGCCTATGCCTTCCGCGGTCGTCAATTCCGACGGAAACGGCCCGGAACCGACGCGGGTGGTGTATGCCTTGGTGATGCCAAGCACGTAGTGCAGCATGTTCGGTCCCACTCCCGCTCCGGCTGCGGCATTGCCGGCCACGCAGTTGCTGGACGTGACGAACGGATAGGTGCCGTGGTCGACATCAAGCAAACTGCCCTGCGCGCCTTCAAACAACAGGTGGGCGCCAGCCTTGTGGGCCGCATACAGTGCGCTGGAAACGTCAGCCACCATCGGCCTGATGCGCGGCACATTGACCAGCGCATCATCCAGCGTTTTTTGATAATCGACTGCATCTGCCTTCAGGTAATTAACCAGCACGAAATTATGATAGTCTAGATTTTCGCGAAGCTTTTCAGCGAAACGCTGTTCATTCAGCAGATCCGCCACGCGGATCGCCCGGCGGGCAACCTTGTCCTCATAGGCCGGGCCGATACCTTTGCCGGTAGTACCGATTTTGGCTGCGCCGCGGGCCGCTTCACGAGCAGCATCCAGCGCTGCATGGTAGGGCAAAATGACCGGGCATGCCTCGGACACCATCAGACGCGAAACAACCTCGACTCCGGCAGCCTGCAGCTTGTCGATTTCACGCAACAAATCAGGCACCGAGAGCACCACGCCGTTACCGATATAACAAGCGACGCCGGCACGCATGATGCCTGACGGAATCAACTGCAGCGCCGTTTTCTTGCCATCGATCACCAGCGTATGGCCTGCATTATGGC
>JBIODP010000004.1:0-29952 GCA_044445195.1 Burkholderiales bacterium
CTGCCGGGCGGCCTGATACCGTTCAAAAGCAAGATTTTCGGGTTGTCGATCGCTGCCGACCGCCTCTCCGAGGTACGCAACGAGCGCCGCCCCGGCAGCAAATATGCGGCACTGGAAAATTGCCGTTATGAAATCAATGAAGCGGAAAAAATGATGCGGCGGGAAGGAATCCGCTGGATGTCGTCGACCGCCAAGTCGATTGAAGAAATCGCGACGATGATTTTGCAGGAAATAAAATCGGATAAACGCGTTTATTAACGTTAATTCGGTTGGTAACTATCAGCCGCTGGCGCGAGTGCGGAGTGCGTTTTGGGGAAAGAGAAAGCGCGAGCGATTCAATGAAGTGCGAGCAGGATGCGCATGACGCAAGGTGCCAGCGGTAATAAGTCCATCTACTTGCAGACGCGATCTTTCCCCAAAACGCACTCCGCACTCGCGCCAGCGGCTGAATAGTTACTTCAGTTGTTGCCTCATCTGTTCAAAAAAACAGACTGCAGCGCTTGCCGCCACGTTCAGCGATTCAATCGCGCCTGCATGGGGAATCGCCACCCGATGCGTAGCCAGCGCCAGCAGTTCATCGGCAACGCCCTGCCCTTCGTGGCCGAATAGCCAGGCCACCGGTTGCCTCAGGTCAACCTGATACACACTTTGCTGCGCATGCGAGCTGGTAGCCAGCACCGGCAGCTTGGCGCCGCGAACCAGCGGCAGCAAATCGACATTCTCGGCAATCTTCAGCAAGAAATGCGCGCCCATGCCGGCGCGTAATACTTTGGGAGACCAGGCAAATGCGGTGCCGGGACTGCAAAATACATTCCGTATGCCGGCAGCGGCGGCGCTACGCAAAATCGAGCCGAGATTGCCGGGATCTTGCAGATTATCCAGCAACACCGCAGCCTGTTTCAGCACCGGCGCCGATCCTCCTGGCTCTTCCTGCGGCGTGTCGATCACGAACAAGAGTTGAATACCGTGTTCCACCTGGCTTAAGGCATGGTAAAGCGTATCCGGCAATGCTATGCAGTCGCAGCCGCCACCATCGACAACATCGCATTGAGCCAGCACCGCCGCCACTTCAGGATGGCTGCGCGCGCTTTCGCCGACCACGCAAAATACCGGCATGCCGACATGCTGCAGATAAGCTGCACATAAATGCACGCCGTCCAGCAAGGTGCGGCCGGCCTTGCGGCACGCCTGGGCGCTGGACGCCAGATGTTTCAATTCCTTATAACGCGGATTTTCCCGCGAAGAAATCGTTTTCATCGCTAAGCCAACAAGGCGCGCACCGGCGCATAGGACTTGCGATGCACCGGCGACACGCCATGCGCGCGCAGGCGTTCCAGATGCAGCGCGGTCGGGTAGCCTTTGTGCCGATCGAATGCATATTGCGGATATTGCCTGTGCAGCGCCATCAACGCCGCATCGCGCGCGGTCTTGGCAAGAATGGAGGCGGCTGAAATAGCGGCAACCTTATCGTCGCCTTTGACAATAGCCTCGGAGCGCACCGGCATCACCGGGCAGCGATTGCCATCGATCAGGGCCAACGTCGGCTGCACTGCCAACCCCTCCACAGCGCGGCGCATCGCCAGCATCGTTGCCTGCAAAATATTCAAGGAATCGATCTCTTGTTCCGAGCATTCGGCAATCGACCAGGCCAGCGCATGGGATTTAATTGCTATTGCCAATGCATCGCGCCGGGCTTCGCTCAATTTCTTCGAGTCGCGCAGACCGGTAATCGGTCTGGCGGGGTCAAGAATCACCGCCGCCGCAAATACCGGCCCCGCCAGCGGCCCGCGCCCGGCCTCATCGACGCCGCAGATCAATTCGTCGATGCCATCAAATAGCGACAGGTTCATATCTATTGGTTTCACCATCAAGATGCCTAACTGTGTCCAATCAGCTTCAACACCGCCTGCGCGCTTTCGCGGGCGGTATCGCGCAGCAAACTGTGGTGCATGTCGATAAACCGCTGCTCCAGCCATTGCCTGCGATTCGCATCTTGCATTTGCTGCCACATTGCATCGGCTAACGCCTGCGGCGTTGCGGCGTCTTGCAGCAACTCCGGCACGATGAACTCGCGCGCCAGGATATTCGGCAGGCCGATCCACGGTTGATACCCCATGTGACGCATGATATGCCAGGAGGCCGCCATCATCTTGTAGGCAATCACCATCGGTTTTTTAAACAGTGCCACTTCCAGCGATGCGGTGCCGGAGGCGACCAGGACCGCATCGGCTGCCGCCATTGCCGTATGCGATTGCCCCTCGATCACCCGGATCTGCAAATCCTGCAAACCGGCAGCGACGATCGATTCGGTAAAATAACGGTGCTGGGCCGCTCCCGCCATCGGCGCCACAAACCGGATCGAAGGATCGCGTTGCGCCAGCAATCGCGCCGCGCCGACGAAAACCGCGCTGTTGTACTTCAATTCGCTCATGCGGCTGCCCGGCAGGATGGCGACGACCGGAGCCTGCCCTGACAAGCCTAACAAGCTGCGAGCACCGGCCACATCGGCCTGCATAGGAATGATTTCCGCCAGCGGATGACCGACATAAGTTGCCGGAATGCCCGCTGCCCGGTAAATCGCCTCCTCAAATGGAAACACCAGCAGCATGTGCGACACTGCACGCGCAATCTTTTTAATGCGCCAACCGCGCCAGGCCCAAATTTGGGGGCCGATAAAATGCACGGTAGGGATGCCGGCCGGCCTCAACTGCTGTTCCAGCCCAAGATTGAAACCGGGATAGTCGATCCCGATGAACGCCGCCGGCCGCTCGGCCAATAAACGGTCGCGCAATGTTGTCTGGATGCGCTTGAGTTCGCGATAGCGCGGAATAATTTCGAACAGCCCGCGCACCGTCATTTTTTCAAGGGGCCAGTCGCTGACAAATCCGTATTCGGCCATGCAGCGGCCGCCGATGCCATGCATGGTTGCATCAGGCAGCTCAGGACGCAAAGCAGACAGCAGGCGTCCGGCAAGCAGGTCGCCCGACGCTTCGCCGGCCACCATTGCTATCGATAAATTAGCGGATGATACCACGCGGGGACGCTTCGATGAATTCGCGCAACTGGCGCAGAAACAAGGCGGCGTCGGGTGTTTTTTTCTCTTCCGCCAGTAACGCTGCCCTGGCTTCTTCGAGCGGCAAACCGGAACGATAGATCAATCTGTAGCCGCGCTTGATGGCCATGATCTGCTCGCTGGTGAAGCCGCGCCGTTGCAAGCCCACGCTATTGATGCCGGCCGGCGCAGCACGGTTGCCGGCCGCCGTTATGAACGGCGGCACATCTTGCGCGACGGCAGCGGTAAACGCGGTCATTGCATAGGCGCCGATATGGCAATACTGATGCACGGTGGTAAAGCCGCCCATCACGACCCAGTCGCCCAGATGCACGTGGCCGCCCAGCGTGGCGTTATTCGACATGATGATGTGATCGCCCAACTGGCAGTCATGCGCAATATGCACGTACGCCATGATCCAGTTATCGCTGCCGATGCGCGTAATGCCGCCGTCTTGCAGCGTGCCCAGATTAATGGTGACGAATTCACGAATCGTATTATGGTCGCCGATTTCCAGATGGGTGGGCTCACCCGCATATTTCTTGTCTTGCGGCGCTGCGCCAATAGACGAAAACTGGTAAAACGTATTATCGCGCCCAATAGCGGTACGGCCGTCGATCACCACATGCGGCCCGACCTTGGTGCCGGCATCGATCGACACATGCGGACCAATGATCGAGTAGGCGCCGATCTCGACGCTTTCATGCAACTTCGCTTGCGCATCGACCAATGCGGTTGGATGGATGATTGCCATTACTGCCCCGACGGTTGGCTCGCATCGGCAGCGCTGCGCATCGTGCACATTAATTCCGCTTCAACGGCAATCTGGCCGTCGACCGAAGCCTGCGCCTTGTACTTCCATATGCCGCGTGTGCAACGCAAAATCTCTACGTCCATCCTGATCTGATCTCCCGGCACGACCGGGCGTTTGAACCGCGCTCCATCGATGCCGATAAAATAAACCACGCTATTTTCGTCCGGTTTTTGACCAGTGGTCAGAAATGACAGCAATGCGGCAGTTTGCGCCATCGCCTCAATCATGAGGACGCCGGGCATGACCGGTTTATACGGAAAATGACCATTAAAGAATTCTTCATTGATGGTCACATTCTTGATCGCGGTAATGCGCTTGCCCGACTCCCAATCCAATACCCGGTCAACCAGCAGCATCGGATAACGATGCGGCAAATATTGTTTGATTTGATTGATATCGAGAGTATTCATTATTGATGGCCTTCGGTGAACGATTTGATTGTTTTTTCAAGCTCGCGAATTTTCTCACGCATTGAGTTCAAATTGCGCACAATTGCCGCCGATTTTTCCCAGTCGGCATTTTTTGCCAACGGATAATACCCTGTATATTGCCCCGCTTCCCGTATCGAACGCGACACCAGGCTGCCGGACGACACATGCACATGATCGACGATGGTCAAATGCCCCAATACCATCGCAGCTCCGCCGAATGTACAGTATTTGCCAATTATTGCACTTCCGGCAACACCGACGCAACCTGCCATGGCAGTATGGGCCCCTATCTGCGTGTTATGGCCAATCTGAATTTGATTGTCCAGTTTGACGCCATCCTCAATCACGGTATCGCTCAGCGCTCCACGGTCGATCGTTGTATTGGCGCCGATTTCCACATCGTCGCCAATGATTACCCGTCCGGTTTGCGGAATCTTGACATATACCCCCCCTTCATTCGCAAAGCCGAAACCGTCTGCGCCGATTACCGCTCCGGAATGGATGATGCCGCGCTGCCCGATCCGGCAGCCGGAATGAAAGGTTACATGCGCATGAAAATGCGTCGCGGCTCCTATGTGGGCGTCGCGCCCGATGAAACAGCCGGCATCGATCACGGCCTGCTCGCCGATCTGCACGCCGGCCTCGATCACTACATGCGGGCCGATACTGGCGCTGGGGGCCACCGTAGCATCCGGATCGACCACCGCAGCAGGATGAATTCCCTCCGGAGCCGGAATGCTCTGCTGCGCGGCAAATAATTGCGCTGCGCGTGCAAAATAAACGTAGGGGTTTTCTGTAACGATACGCGCACCGTGATAGTCACACCCTATCAATGCATCATCCCCGGGCGATAAAATAAGCGCAGCAGCGCAGGTTTGCGCCGCTTGCGATCGCAATTTTGGATTAGAAAGGAAAGTGATGTGCGTCGCGCCGGCGACGTCCAACGACGCAATGCCGGATACTTCGGTATCCGCATCGCCTGTCAGTTGCCCCCCCAGGCGTTCGACCAACTCTTTTAGCCGAGTACCCATTGCGGCCTTTTTGTGGTTTACTGCTTATGGCTTATTCAGTATCTTAAGCACTTTGTCGGTGATATCGACGCGCGCGCTATGATATAGCGCGTCTTGAATAACAATATCGTATTTTTCAGACTCGGCGATTTGCGAAATCACTTTATTGACACGGTCGAGAACCGTCGCCAATTCTTCATTCCGGCGCTGGCTCAGGTCTTCCTGCAATTCGCGCTGCTTGCGCTGACCTTCCTTGTTCAGGTCGAATAAATCGCGTTGGCGCTTGCTGCGGTCCGATTCAGACAATATCGGCCCATCTTTTTCCAGCTTATCCTGCATGTCTTTGAGACGCGTTTCCATGTCATGCAGATCCTTTGCCCGCTTGGAAAACTCCTGTTCCAGCTTGGCCGAAGCGGCCTTATAAGGCAACGCTTCATTGACGATACGCTGACTGCTGATATAGCCGATTTTTTCTTGCGCCTGCGCACTGCTCAATACGCACAAAGAAGCGCCGAACAAAACAGTCATCTTTAATAACATCGATAAGTTAGCTAGATACTTCAAGATCATTCTCCGCATTTCAAATTTTGATTATCAAAATACCATTTCCTGCCGGCCAGATCAGAAACCAGTGCCCAATTGGAATTGGAATCGTTCCTTGATATCGGTTAGTTTCGCATTCAGCGGGTCGGCAAAACTCAATTTTAACGGTCCAACCGGGGAAATCCAACTGATTCCCAAGCCTGCCGAATACCTCAACTGGCTGAACTCGATTTTTTGCTGATCGGCAAATACATTACCGCCATCAACGAAGGTAAACCATTGCAACCCGGCATCCAGACTGGCGCCGGGGAACGGAAAGTGCAGTTCGCCATTCAAAATAAGCCGCGAAGCGCCGCCCAAAGGATCGCCGTTAACATCGGTCGGCCCCAGACTCGATGTCTGATAACCGCGCACCGAACCGATACCGCCGGCATACCAATGCTTGAATACCGGGTACGGCCTGCCGTCAAGACCACGCCCATAATCAAACTCCCCATTCAATGCCAGCGTAACCCAGCTGGCGATAGGACGAAAATATTGGCTTTGGTACACAGCACGATAATAGCGCAGAGTGCCGGTTGGCGCTATCTCAAAGTTAGCCCGTTGCAGCTGGCCCTTGGTCGGCGTCAATGCGCTGTTGCGACTGTCGCGCGCCCATGAGACCGTCAACGGAAAACTCGTCGTATCGGCATCCACGCCATTGCCGAATTCATGCACATAATCCAAATATATCTGCGGGCTATCGTTATAGCCAGGATCGTTTTTATAAGTATGAACGCTGGTTCGCTCTACGCCGATGCCGAAAAAAATGCGGTCGAATTCTGTAAACGGCACACCAAAATTCACCTTGGAGCCAAGGGAACGCACATTGTAGTCGCCGTTATTGGTCAATGACGGACGGTTAGTCCGAAGATACACTTCAACCGTGCGGCTCACGCCGTCATCCGTCACATAGGGGTCGGTGTGCGATACGGCAATCGTTCGGGTAAGCGCGCTGGTATTAAGCTGCAAGCCGATGGTGTCGCCGCTGCCGAATGCATTTTCTTGCTGGATGCCGCCGTTAAATGTCAACTTCTCATATTGGGAATAACCCGCTCCCAGCGTGATATTGCCGGTCGGCCGTTCGGTTACCGCCAGATTAACATCCACCTGATCGGTGCTGCCGACCACTTCAGGCGTTTCAATCGTCACTTCCTTGAAATAACCCAGACGGTCTACGCGATCACGCGAACGCTTGATCTTTTCGCTGTCATACCATGAGGCCTCATATTGGCGGAACTCACGGCGAATCACTTCGTCGCGCGTTTTTGTATTGCCGGTGATATTAATGCGGTGCACATACACGCGCTTGCCCGGATCGACCAATACCGTGAAAGCAACCTCTTTTTTCTCGCGATCGATTTCCGGATTCGCATTGACGTTGGCAAACGCATAACCGAAATTACCCATACGGTCGGAAATGCGTTTTATGCTATCGGTCAGCTTTTGCCCGGAATAGTCTTCGCCCTTCTTCAACAACATCAAGTTCAGGAATTCCGTATCGCGGCCCAGCAATTGGCCATCCATCTTAATGTCGGAAACCGTATATTTCTCGCCTTCGGTGATATTGATGGTAATGTAAATATCTTTTTTGTCCGATGTAATCGATACTTGGGTCGATTCAATCTGCATTTCAAGATAACCGCGATCCAGGTAAAACGACTTTAACGTTTCGATATCGCCCGACAGCTTCTGCTTTGAGTATTGGTCGGATTTCGAATACCAGGTAAACCAGCCGGGAGTCGTCAGCTTGATATTCTTCAGCAGTTCGGAATCCGAAAATGCCTTGTTCCCGACAAATTTAATCTGCTTGATATGAGAGGCCGCGCCCTCGTCGATGACAAAGGTGATGTTCACCCGGTTACGCTCGATCGGCGTCACGGTAGTGGTGACCTGCACGCCGTACAACCCTCGCGACAGATATTGACGCTTCAATTCCTGCTCCGCCCGATCAACCAGCGATTTATCGAAAACACGTGCTTCGCCGACCCCGATCTCTTTCAATCCCTTGATCAGCGCATCTTTTTCAAATTCCTTGAGGCCGGTAAATATGACGCTGGCGATGGAAGGACGCTCTTCCACGGCAACAACCAGGACATTGCCTTCCACTTCGATCCGTATGTCCTTGAACAATCCTGTCGCATACAGCGCCTTAATTGCCGACGACCCTTTTTCGTCGGTGTAGGTCTCCCCAACCTTTACCGGCAAATATGAAAATACGGTTCCCGCTTCAGTGCGTTGAATACCTTCAACCCGAATATCTTTGACTTCAAAAGGTTCCGTCGCAAACGCATAATTTGAACACAGGGCGAATATGGCCGCGGCCATCACACGACGAGGAAAAAATGGCACGGAAAAACGCTCGAAATATAATTTCATTGGATATTATTTTGTTTAATAATCTTGCCGGATAAAAGCACCGGCAAGTTCAGCAACTCAAGAGAAGTGGCGCGCGATATCGTTGAATACGGCAACGACCATCAGCATCAATAAGATACCCAAACCTGCGCGCTGGGCAATCTCGCCAAACCGCTCGGAGACCGGGCGTCCAGTCAAAACTTCTAGCGAATAATACAGCAAAAGCCCCCCATCTAAAACCGGAATGGGGAGAAGATTCATGACGCCAAGACTAATGCTGATAAACGCGATGAAGTTGAGATAACTGATTGCGCCTATACGCGCCGTCTGTCCTGCGTAATCGGCGATGCTGATCGGACCGGTAATATTTTTCCAGGAAATTTCTCCAATTATCATTTTACCAAGCATTTTTAACTGCAATATACTGGTTTCCCAAGTCCGCTGCAGTGCTTTTTTCAAGGCGCCAACGGGGGGTTCATCAGCCAGGATCATCTCCGGCGCCAACGACAACTCAACCTTGATCCTGCCTGTCGCATGCCCGTCTTCAACCATGGTTTCCGGCGTCACGCTAACGGTAAACTCTGTTACGTTACGTCTGCCGCCGATCAGTAACGTTTTGCCCGGCGATGCGCGCACCAGATTACGGAACGCCAATTGATCCGTAACAGGCGCATTGTTTACCGTCAGTATCAGGTCGCCCTCGCGCAAACCCGCCCGCATTGCCGGCCCGTCCGGGGTAACTCTTCCCAATATCGCTTTGGGACGCGCGAGACTGAGGCCCAGGCGATCCATATAATCGCCCTCCAGGTCCTTAATGGAAATGCCATCCAAAGATAAGTTGGCGCTGTCCGCAGCCTTGGCCGACGCGTCTGTCGCCGGTCGCTCGAACTCCAGTTTGGCAAGGTTCTTTTCAACTGCAAGCTGCGTCAGTTGCCAGCGCAGATCAGACCATACCCGTATTGGCGTTCCATTTACCGCAGTGATCAGTTCGCCGCCGCGCAAACCTGCCCGGTAGGCGGCAGAGTGTTCAGGCACCGCATGCAAACGAGGCGTCGGCTCCGGAATTCCATGAATATACAAACCGCAAAATAACGCAATCGCCAACAAAAAATTAGCCATCGGCCCGGCGGCGACGATAGCAATGCGTCGCCACACGTTTTGATGGGTGAATTCCCGCGTTAAATCCGCCGCTGAAATGCCATTCAAATCCTGCTCGCGCGCATCCAGCATTTGCACATAACCGCCAAGCGGAAAAAGCGAAATCGCCCATTCGGTTTGATCCCGTCCGAACCGGCGCGAGTAGACGATCTTGCCCATCCCCAGCGAAAACCGCAATACCTTGATGCCGCACCATCGGGCAACAGAATAATGCCCCAACTCATGCACGACAATCAGCACGCCAAAAGCAACGATTGCGGCTATCGCCGTTTGTAACAAAGCCATCATGCGCGCAACAACGAATGGGCCGTCGCCCGTGCCGCGCGGTCTTGCTCAAGCACAGCGTCAATATCGTGCACTGCGCCGTGCGGCAATTTATCCATCACCCTGGCAATCAACCGATCTATCATGCGAAACCCTATCTGACCGTCCAAAAACGCTTGGACAGCAACTTCATTGGCTGCATTCAATATTGCCGGCGCCGACCCACCGGCCTGCAGAGCATCATACGCGAGTTTCAAACAGGGAAACCGATTGAAGTCCGGCGCCTCGAACAGCAATTGCCCAATTTTCGCAAGGTCGATGGGCGCCACGCCGGAAACCATGCGTTCGGGAAAGGCCAGCGCATGCGCAATAGGCGTACGCATGTCGGGGTTCCCCATTTGCGCCAATACTGAACCGTCGACATAGGACACCATCGAATGAATGACGCTTTGCGGATGAATGACCACTTCAATCTGGCTAGCCGATACGCCAAACAGCCAATGCGCCTCAATCACCTCCAGGCCTTTGTTCATCATCGTAGCCGAATCGACGGAGATCTTGCGGCCCATTACCCAGTTCGGGTGAGCTACCGCTTCGGCCGGGGTCACTGCATCGAGCGTATCGACTGCGCGTTTCAAAAATGGCCCGCCCGATGCGGTCAACAGAATTTTGGCAATACCGTACTCATTCGGAACGCGCCGGTAGCCAAACGGCAAACATTGGAAAATCGCGTTGTGTTCGCTGTCGATCGGCATCAGCACCGCACTGCTGGCCACCACCGCATCCATAAATAATTGACCGGACATCACCAGCGCTTCTTTGTTCGCCAGCAGGATTTTTTTACCGGCTCGGGCCGCAGCCAGAACCGGCTCCAGACCGGCCGCGCCGACAATCGCCGCCATCACGGCGTCGCAGCCGTCGGCGCCGGCAACCGCGCACAACGCTGCAATACCATAGTCGACCTCGATGTGCAGCCCCTCGCCGGCCAGCAACCGCGTCAATTCCTGCGCAGCCTGAGCCGACCCGACTACCGCCACCTGAGGACGGAATTGCACACATTGCCGCGCCAGCTCTTCCACCTTGCTATTGGCGGTCAATGCATAAACCGCATAGCGGTCGCGGTGGCGTCCAATCACGTCCAATGTGGAGACGCCAATCGAACCGGTCGAACCAAGTATCGTTATATTGCGCATCATAGCCAGTAATCGATAAAGACCGCAAACGGCAACACCGGGATCAAGGCGTCGAAGCGGTCCAGCACACCGCCATGACCGGGCAGCAAATTGCTGCTGTCTTTCATGCCAATGCGGCGTTTGAGTTGTGATTCGAATAAATCCCCGACGATACTGGCGGCAACGATCAAGGTCAGGGCAGCCACCAATCCGGGCCAGCGCCATGCCGCCAGCAACTTGACCGCAAACGTATCCCGCAAAGCGGGGAAACGGGTCGACGCCGCAGCAATCGACAATACCGCAAGCCAGCCGCCAACTGCGCCTTCCCATGATTTGGCAGGCGAAATCGACGGCGCCAGCTTGCGTTTGCCAAATGCTTTGCCGGCAAAATACGCCCCTATATCGGCGATCCAGACAATCGCCAGCACCGACAGCAGATATAAGGATGAATGTTTGAACAAGACCAGCATCGCCACGAAACAAGCCAGAATAGCGATTCCATATCCCCAGTTCAAAAACCGGTTTCCGACCGCATCAAGCGGCGGCAAACCGGTCGCCAGCAAAGGTGTCAGACGGATGACCCAAAATACGGAACTCAAACCGAAAAGAAAAATCGTCTGTGGGCCCAACCATGCTTCAGCCTGTGATTCGCCGCCCCGAAAGGCGATGAACAGAAAGGCGGCAGTCCACAGCGCAGCGCGCAGAAGCGGCAGTCTGGCGCCGAACAGACGCATGCTCTCCCATGCTGCGGCGCCGAAAAATACCGCAGCCGCCAACGCAAACACGGCGTAAGAATTCAAATAGAGAATCAGCAGCAAGACTACCAGCAACGCCACTGCCGTAATGACCCTTGTTTTGAGCATCAGGATGCCTTCTTTTGCTCAATTACTTGTTCACTTGTGCGCCCGAATCGGCGTTCCCGTTGCTGATACGAAGCGATCGCCATATCCAGCGCTTCCGCATTGAAGTCCGGCCAGTGGGTATCGGTAAAGTACAACTCCGAATACGCAAGCTGCCATAACAAAAAATTGGATATGCGCTCTTCTCCGCCGGTGCGAATGAAAAGGTCGGGCTCCGGAGCATAGGCCAGGGCCAGATACGGCGCCAGTTGGGCTTCGGTAGGCGCGACCAGCCCAGGATTAGCGAGCAGCATCTTTTCAATCGCTTGCAGAATGTCCCAGCGACCGCCGTAATTCGCGCAAATGGTGACCGTCAACCGGGTGTTATTTCTCGTCTTGCGCTCCGCATCCGCAATCGTCTTTTGCAACTTGGTATCGAAGCGGCTCAGATCGCCGACCACCCGGAGGCAAATGTCATTAGCATGCATCTTATCGACTTCGCGCCCCAGTGCGGTAGCGAACAGGCTCATCAACAGCAATACTTCATCGGCCGGGCGGCGCCAGTTTTCCGAGCTGAACGCAAACAAAGTCAGGAATTCAACGCCGCGCCTCGCACATGCCTCGACCACGCAACGCACCGCTTCGACGCCTTTGACGTGCCCGGCCCTGCGCGGCAAAAACCGCTTGGTCGCCCAACGGCCATTGCCATCCATAATGATGGCGATATGGCGCGGCACGGGGAAGATATCCGCCGCTTGTGTCGAACTGGTAGACGTCATGAAAATACGCAATAAAATATAAAATTTCTTGCCATCGAAACTGCAAATCCCGAAAGCCGCCGTCATTCCCGCTTATGCGGAAATGACGGTCCATGAAAACATGAATAATTACACTTTCATGTAAATTATGCGAACTAAGATTCCTAAACCGTCAATACCTCTTTTTCCTTTTCCGCAACCAGTTTATCCACTTCCAGCACAAATTTGTCGGTCAGCTTTTGCACTTCATCCTGTGCGCGACGCTCATCGTCCTCGGAACAGGCTTTCTCCTTCAGTAATTTCTTCAGGGCTTCATTGGCATCGCGGCGAATGTTGCGAATGGCAATTTTTGCATCTTCAGCCTCGCTTTTGACCAGTTTAACCATTTCCTTGCGTCGCTCTTCAGTCAGCGGCGGCGTCGGCACGCGGATCACATCTCCCTGGGTCGACGGATTCAAGCCGAGATCCGACTCGCGAATAGCCTTTTCGATGACCGCAACCATCTTTTTTTCCCACGGCTGCACACCGATAGTCCTGGCATCGATCAGGGTCACATTCGCGACCTGACTCAAATTGGTGGGATTGCCGTAGTAATCGACCATCACATGATCAAGTATCCCGACATGTGCGCGGCCAGTGCGTACCTTGGCCAAATCGGCTTTCAAAGTATCGATCGATTTGTGCATCTTTTGATCTGCGTTTTTTTTGACATCAACGACTGTCATGCTACTCTCCTCTACACTCTAAACGTGAACCAGCGTACCCTCATCCTCACCCAGCACGACCCGCATGAGAGCACCCGGCTTGATGATGGAAAATACTTTAATCGGTAATTTTTGATCGCGGCACAAAGCGAAAGCGGTAGCGTCCATGACTTGCAGCCGCTTGGCGATTGCCTCGTCAAAGGAAATCGATGAATAACGTGTCGCCGCTGCATCCTTTTTCGGATCGGCGCTATAAACACCATCTACCTTAGTCGCTTTGAGAACGATTTCAGCGCCGATTTCCGAACCGCGCAACGCGGCAGCAGTATCGGTGGTAAAAAATGGATTGCCGGTGCCTGCGGCAAAAATGACAATCTTGCCTTCTTCCAGATATTGCAGCGCTTTCGGGCGAACATAGGGCTCGACTACCTGTTCGATGCTAATAGCCGACATGACCCGCGCGGTAATTCCGGCCTGGCGCATTGCATCCGCCAATGCCAGCGAGTTCATCACCGTCGCCAACATTCCCATATAGTCGGCAGTGGCGCGATCCATGCCTTGGGCGCCTGGGGCCACGCCACGAAAAATATTGCCGGCGCCGATCACAATTGCCAACTCCACACCCAATTGCGCCACGCCCGATACATCGGCAACCATGCGTTCAATACACGCTCGATTGATCCCATATGAATCGTCGCCCATCAGCGCTTCACCGGAAAGTTTGAGGAGAACGCGTTTATAGGCTGGTTTGTTCATGGGATGGGTTCCTGTTATTTGTCCGGTGTTGACTGAAATACTGCAAATGTGCGAATTCTTAAATTCTAACTCGAATACCACCCCTATTCGAGGTTACTGAACAAGGTTTTTACTCCCCTCCTCGTTAATCGATATGCCTGGACCTGTCTGGCCGGAATCGCCTCAAAATGGGGGGAAATGAATGTATCGGAGACTAAAAAAAACGGGCCTTTCGGCCCGCTTTTCTGCTTAAGCCTGCTGGGCGGCGGCGACCTGAGCCGCCACCTCTGCCGCAAAATCGTCTTGCTTCTTCTCAATACCTTCTCCGACCACGTACAGGGTGAATCCCTTCACCGTCGTATTGGCCGCCTTCAGCATTTGCTCCACGGTTTGTTTATCGTTCTTGACGAAAGTTTGATTGAGCAATGACACTTCCTTCAAGAATTTCTGCACCGAACCTTCAATCATCTTGCCGACGATATCTGCAGGCTTGCCGGATTCGGCTGCCTTCAGCGAAGCAACCGAGCGCTCTTTCTCGATCAAATCGGCAGGCACCTGATCCGACGACAATGAAACCGGCTTCATCGCGGCGATATGCATGGCCACGTCCTTGCCCACTTGCTCGTCGGCGCCCTCGAAATCGACCATGACGCCGATACGCGTGCCATGCAGGTAGGAAACCAGCTTGCCATCGGTTTCAAAACGATTAAAACGGCGAATCGACATGTTTTCGCCAATCCGGCCGATTAGCGCCGCGCGTTGATCTTCAACCGTTTTCCCATTCAGCGGCAATGCAGACAATGCCGCGACATCAGCCGGGTTATGTTCGGCGATCAATCTGGCGCACTCGTTGGCCAGCGCCAAAAACTCGTCGTTCTTGGTGACAAAATCGGTTTCGCAGTTGACTTCGACCAGTGCGCCCACGCCCCCGGCAATGTGCATCGCAACCACACCTTCGGCAGTCACGCGCGAGGATGCCTTGGATGCCTTGGTACCCAGCTTGACACGCAAAATTTCTTCCGCTTTGACAGAATCGCCATCGGCCTCAGTCAATGCTTTCTTGCACTCCATCATCGGCGCATCGGTCTTTGCGCGCAGTTCACCCACCATTGCTGCTGTAATTACCGCCATATCGATCTCCTAGCCAAGTTGACGTTCTCAGACCCCTCCGGGTTAAGACGCGCATACTTAAAAATACGTTCAAAATTTACTTAAAAAAATGGGGCGACCATGCTGTTGCCCCATCGATTGAAACCAAAATCAGAAGGGTGCAGGCACAAAATCCCTATGCCGCGGCACCCCTCGGGACAAACTCAGGCATGTTCGCTAACTTCGACGAATTCATCGCCCGTAGCGCCGCTCTGGATCGCCTCTACCACCTCATTCATGACATTGGCGCGGCCTTCGAGAATCGCATCTGCGACACCATGGGCGTACAGCATGATTGCCTTGGAGGAATCGTCATTGCCTGGAATGACGTAAGTGACGCCTTCCGGTGTGTGATTGGTATCGACCACGCCGATAACCGGAATGCCAAGCTTGGCAGCTTCGGTAATCGCCCCTTTGTGATAACCGACGTCAATCACGAAAATCGCGTCCGGCACGCCATTCATGTCCTTAATGCCGCCGATGGATTTTTGCAGCTTGATCATTTCACGTTGGAACATCAGCGCTTCTTTTTTGCTCAGCTTTTCAACCGACCCGTCTTCAATCGACGCTTCCATCTCTTTCAGGCGCTTGATTGAGGTCTTGATGGTCTTGAAATTGGTCAACATGCCGCCCAGCCAGCGCTGATCGACGTAAGGCATGCCGCAACGCTGCGCTTCGGCGGCAATGATTTCACGCGCCTGGCGTTTGGTGCCAACCATCAGGATAGTGCCGCGATTGGACGATAATTGACGAATATACTTCATCGCATCCTGGTACATCCCAAGCGTCTTTTCCAGGTTGATGATGTGGATTCTGTTGCGGTGACCGAAGATGAACGGCGCCATCTTGGGATTCCAGAATCGGGTTTGGTGTCCAAAATGGACGCCGGCTTCCAACATTTCACGCATAGTTACGGACATACTGTTCTCCAGGGTTGGGTCTGGAATTCGCTCAGTGACTCAAAACTTGCTGCACACTTACGGCATTTTCAGCCTGGCAGTCAGCTTCGAGCACCCTTGTAGAACGAATTCGCGATTTAAAAATATAAATTCTTACTTATTTGCCTATTATCTTGCGCAATAGGCAATAGCCTGAAAACCTATTCAAGCCAACTGAAAATTATACCCTAAAACAGGCATTTCTTTCAAGTACGATGGTTAGTTAAAAATGTTGCGGGATGTTGTTGTGCGGCAATTTATTTACACGTTATCCAATTTATCCAGGCTATCTTGTACAGTCCTGCCGGTATTCTCTACCCTATTTGCCAGTGGCATTTAAATAAAAAAGCTGCTAGGCTGGCTAAATTATATAAAAATGGCTATTCGGGAGAATCCAGGCCGATTCCCTGCATAGCACATAAAACGAGACAGACGGACGAGACATGATAAACGAACATTCCGATATATCGGTGGTGAAGCAACGGCTGGCAGGCAAAAGAGTATTGATTACCGGGGCGACCGGGTTCCTGGCCAAGGTATTACTGGAAAAACTGTTTCGCGAGGTGCCCGACATCGGCGAATTTGTCCTGTTGATGCGCGGCAATCGCGACTACCCCGCCGGCCGCGATCGTTTTCAATGCGAAGTGCTGGCGTCTTCCATTTTCGACCGCTTGCGTCTTGAAGAACCTGCTCGCTTCGACCAGATATGTCGCGAAAAAGTCCGCTGCGTCACCGGCGAAGTGACCGAACCGTATTTCGGCCTGACTTCCTGGGAATTCAAGGAACTTGCCTTTGGCATCGACATCATTGTGAATGCTGCTGCAAGCGTGAATTTCCGCGAAGAACTGGACCAGGCCCTGGCGATCAACACGCTGAGCCTGTTGAACATAACCAGGCTGGCGAAAGCCGCCGGCACTATTCCGCTGATCCATATTTCCACTTGCTATGTCAACGGATTCAACTGTGGCGAAATGCATGAGGAAATCGTCGGGCCGGCCGGCATAGCAATTCCTCGGAATGCCCGCGGCTTCTACGATGTAGGCCCGCTGATCGACGAGTTGCAGGTCAAAATAACCGACATCAAAGATGCTCATGATGGCGACCGGCAAGGCCTGGCGGACAAATTGGTCGAGTTGGGCATTCGCGAAGCGCATCGTTACGGCTGGAACGACACCTATACCTTTACCAAGTGGATCGGCGAACAAATTGCCATGCGCGAGCTGCAAGGCGGCACATTAACCATCTTGCGGCCTTCCATTATTGAAAGTACGCTGCGCGACCCGGTGGTCGGCTGGATCGAAGGCGTCAAGGTGGCTGACGCCATCATCCTGGCCTATGCCCGGCAGAAAGTAACTTTCTTTCCTGGCAACGCTGCCGGGATACTCGATATTATTCCAGTCGATATGGTCGCCAATGGCATAGTGCTAGCCATGACCGAGAGCATTGTTTCGCCTGAACAGCATCGCATCTATCAGTGCTGCAGCGGTTCACGCAACCCGATGCAGCTTGGCGAGATGATTGATTATGTCACCGGCGAAATCAAGCAAAATTACACCCAATACAAAAAACTCTGCCGTCGCAAGCCCACCCGATCTTTTCATGCAGTCAATCGCACCGTTTTTCTAATCGCCATGTCTTGCGTGCGATTGGCGATGAGTTGCCTGAGCCGCGTGTCCAGATTATTTGGCGCCGCAAATACACAGCAGGTCATGGAAGCGCTCAACACGACGCATAATCTGGCGGTGCTTTTCTCCTTTTACACCTCTCCCCGCTATCGGTTCCATAGTGAAAATCTGGTTGCCTTGTCGGAGCGCCTGGGCGAGACGGACCGTCAACTATTCCCGGTTGACGCCCAAATCATCGATTGGTCGCACTACATGCGCAAAATTCATGTGCCTGGCTTGGATCGGTACGCATTGAAAAACCTTCGCCGGGCGCCTGTAGAGCCGCCAAGCGAGCCGTTGGACTCGCCGACGGCAGAAGCAGATGCTCCGGGGGCAAAAGTCGGTGTAATTGCCTGAAAGCGATTCAAGATATTGCATACGGGGCGCGCCGGTGGCAAGTGGTCAGCCTGGTAGGGCAATCGCATGAAGCTTACTCCCCAAAACGCACTCCCCTGCCGCCCGCGGCTGAATAGTTACCCGGGGCGGAACAAAGCGAATCTTCCCCGGCTCGACTATAATTCGGCATGGGCTGCGATCTTCGCGGTTTCCTTACGCTGATTTCCAGCTAACAATTTGGCTTGCTAATGTCATCTATATCGATTAAAACTGCAGACGACATCGCCGGCATGCGGATTGCCGGCAAACTGGGTGCAGAGGTGTTGGACTTCATCGCCCCTTATGTCAAACCGGGCGTTACCACCGGCGAACTGGATCGCCTGTGCCATGAATACATGGTCGATGTGCAGCATACTATCCCGGCGCCGCTGAACTACTGCCCGCCCGGTTATACCCCTTATACCAAGTCGATTTGCACCTCGGTCAATGACGTGGTGTGCCACGGCATCCCGGGCGACAAGGTGTTGAAAAACGGCGACATCGTCAATCTCGATATTACCGTGATCAAGGATGATTATCATGGCGATACCAGCCGCATGTTCTTTGTGGGCGAACCGTCGATTCTGGCCCGGCGCCTGTCCGACATCACATTCGAGTGCATGTGGCTCGGCATTTCAAAAATCAGGCCTGGGGCGCACCTGGGCGATATAGGCTATGTCATTCAGCAACATGCGGAACGGGCCGGTTACAGCGTGGTGCGCGAATTTTGCGGACACGGCATCGGCAAAGGATTTCATGAAGAACCGCAAGTCTTGCATTACGGCCGCCCCGGCACCCTCGCCGAACTGGCAGCCGGCATGATTTTCACGGTTGAGCCGATGATCAACGCCGGCCGGCGCGAAATCCGCGAGATGGGTGACGGCTGGACCATTAAAACCAAGGACCGCAGCCTGTCCGCTCAATGGGAACACACCGTTTTAGTGACGGAAACCGGCTTTGAAGTGCTGACCGTTTCGCCGGCCATGCCGCCGCCGCCTGCCTTTATTGGCAAAGCTGCCGCTCCGCTTGCCGTCAGCGCCTGATCGTGCTGCCTCCCAATTTTGCGCTGACAGTCAAGGAGCAGCTAAAAACCGAGCGCCGGGCGATCATCGAGGCCTTTAAGGCAGACCACAAACCAGAAAAGCTGTTGACCCACCTGCGCCGTAGCGTCGATATGGGATTAAAGCAAGTGTGGAAGGCGTTCGATTTGCCGTCCAGCGCTGCATTGATCGCCGTCGGCGGCTATGGCCGCGGCGAATTATTCCCCTACTCCGACGTCGATGTGCTGATCCTGCTGGAAGCGGCGCCCGATGCCGCATTGCAAATCAAGCTGGAAGAGTTGGTACGCATGTTTTGGGACATCGGCCTCGAGATCGGCCACAGCATCCGCACCATCGATGAATGCCTGAGCGAATCCGCCGCCGACCTCACCGTGCAGACCAGCCTGCTGGAAGCACGCCGCGTGACCGGTAACAACACGTTATTTTGCTTCTTGCAAGACCGTTGCCAGGCCGCCATGGACCCGCAGGCATTCTTTCTGGCCAAGACGCTGGAAATGCGCCAGCGCCATACCAAGTATGAAGACACCCCCTATAGCCTGGAACCGAACTGCAAGGAAAGCCCCGGCGGCTTACGCGATCTGCAAGTCATTCTATGGGTCGCCAAAGCCGCCGGATTAGGAAACTCCTGGCGCAAACTGGCTGAACGCGGGCTGATTACCCCAACCGAAGCACGCCAGCTAACGCAAAAAGAGCGCACTTTCAAGGATATCCGCATCCGTTTGCACATTTACGCCGAACGCCGCGAAGACCGTCTGGTGTTTGACCAGCAAACCCAGGTGGCCGAAACTTTCGGCTTCAAGACCACCGATACGCGCCGCTCCAGCGAATACCTGATGCAGCACTATTACCTGGCCGCCAAGGCTATCACCCAGTTGAATACGATCCTGCTGCAAAACATCGGTGCGCAATTGTTCCCGCTGCCGGCATCGGCGCAGGCGATCAATCCTCGTTTTAACGAAGTCAATGGTTTGATCGATATTGCCGCCGACGATACCTTCAATTCAACCCCGTCGACCATGCTGGAAGTGTTCTTGCTGCTGGCGTTGCACCCGGAGTTGAAAGGCATGACGGCACGTACCTTGCGCGCATTGTGGCATGCGCGCTTCAAAATCGATGCAAAGTTCCGCAAGGACCCGCGCAACCGCTCGCTGTTCCTGCAAATTCTGCAAGCGCCGCAAGGCATCACCCATGCATTGCGCAACATGAATCAAAGCAGTGTGCTGGGGCGTTATTTACCCAATTTCCGCCGTATCGTTGGGCAAATGCAATACGATCTTTTTCATGTCTACACAGTCGATCAGCATATTATGATGGTTGTGCGCAACGTCAGGCGCTTCACGATGGCTGAGCATGCGCACGAGTATTCGTACTGCAGTCAACTGATTGCCAATTTCGCGCAACCGTGGCTGCTCTATATTGCTGCGCTGTTTCACGATATAGCCAAAGGACGCGGCGGCGACCATTCGCAATTGGGCACGGCGGATGCCCGCGCATTCTGCAAAGATCACGGCTTGTCCAAAGAAGAGACCGGTTTGGTGGTATTCCTGGTTGAACAGCATTTGACGATGTCGCAGATTGCCCAAAAACAAGACTTGTCCAATCCCGCCGTGATCCGCAATTTTGCCAATCTGGTCGGCGACGAACGGCGCCTCACCGCGCTCTACCTGCTGACGGTGGCAGACATCCGCGGCACCAGCCCCAAAGTATGGAATGCGTGGAAAGGAAAATTGCTGGAAGACCTGTACCGAATGACATTGCGCGTGCTGGGCGGCGAAAGCCACTCGACCGACCATGAGTTAATGAATCGCAAAGACGAGGCGCTCAGGACGCTGCGCCTTTACGGCATTAAAAAAGATGCCCATGAGCGCCTGTGGAAGCAGCTCGATGTCAGCTATTTCCTGCGGCACGATGCAGCGGAAATCGCCTGGCAAACGCGCGCGCTATACTACAAGGTCGATAGCGAAGCGCCTGTCGTCAAATGCCGGCTGGCGCCGATTGGCGAGGGTTTGCAAGTGGTCGTTTATGTGAAGGATCAGCCCGATTTATTCGCCCGCATCTGCAGCTATTTCGATCGCAAGAACTTCAGCATTCTCGACGCCAAAATTCACACCACCCGGCATGGCTATGCGCTCGACACTTTCCTGGTGACTGAAGCGTCGTTTGCGAAAAATTACCGCGATATCATGAACCTGGTCGAGCATGAATTGGTTGAATTGCTGAAGTCGCAAGGGCCGTTGCCGGTGCCGGTCAAGGGCCGGCTGTCGCGCTGGTCGCGCACCTTTCCGATCACGCCGACCGTCGATTTGCGACCTGACGAACGCGGCCAGTATTACCTGCTCTCCGTGTCGGCCGGCGACCGTAATGGACTGCTGTATTCGATCGCCAACGTGCTGGCGAAATACAAGGTAAATCTGCATACCGCTAAAATCATGACGCTCGGCGAGCGGATCGAAGACGTATTTCTGGTCGATGGCCCGGTGCTCAACAACGCGCGCAGCCAGATCCAGCTTGAAACCGATTTACTGGAAGCGCTGCGCGTATGATTTCAGACTTATTTTCAAGCTTATTTTCAAACTTGACATGACCGCAGAACCTCTTCGCCTGTCCAAACGCATGTCCGAACTCGGTTTGTGCTCCCGCCGCGAAGCGGACGAATGGATCGCTCGCGGCTGGGTGCGGGTCGATGGCCAGGTCGTCTCCGAACTGGGAAGCAAGGTGCTGCCGCATCAGCGCGTCACCGTGGAGCGCCAGGCCAGTGCCGAGCAGGCACGCCGCGTCACCGTCCTGATCAACAAGCCGCTCGGTTATGTCAGTGGTCAAGCGGAAGACGGCTACCAGCCTGCAGTGGTCCTGGTGAAAGCCGAAAACCGCTGGAGCGAAGACCGCTCACCGCTGAAATTTCACCCCAGCCAGTTACGCAGCCTGGTGCCGGCGGGACGGCTTGACATCGATTCCGTGGGGCTGCTGGTATTGACTCAGGACGGGCGCGTCGCCAAACAATTGATCGGGCAAGACACCTCCATTGAAAAAGAATATTTGGTGCGGGTGCAGTACACTAAGGAGGGCAAATTACCGGACAGCGAGTTGAAGCGTCTAAACTTCGGCTTGTCGCTGGACGGCAAAGCGTTATTGCCGGCCAAAGTACGCTGGCAAAATGCGGATCAGCTCAGCTTTGTGCTGCGCGAAGGGAAAAAGCGCCAGATCCGGCGTATGTGCGAGATGGTTGGATTAAGGATATTAGGACTGAAGCGAGTGAGGATCGGCCGCATTGCGCTGGGCAACCTGCCTGAAGGACAATGGCGCTATGTGGGTGCCGACGAGCAGTTTTGATTAAAAATAGATGCGATTTTGAAAGGTTAGCCATGAAATCGACTTATTTGAAACAAATTGTGGTGCTGCTGGCGGCCTCAAGCGTGGCGGTCAGCGCCTTGGCCCAGTATGTGTGGCTGGATGAACATGGCGTCAAGCAATTTTCAGATATTGCTCCCCCTAGCAGCGTGCCGCAGAGTCGCATCCTCAAACAACCGCGCCGCATAGGGGGAGACACCCCGGTCGCGGCGCCGGCGGCCCCTTCCGGCGCGACGGCAACGGACAGTTCCGCATCCGCTAAAGCGCCGATGACGACCACAGAGAAAAACGCCGATTTCAATAAGCGCAAATTGGCAAAAGCCGAACAGGACAAGAAAGCGGAAGAAGAAGCCAAACGCCAGGCAAGCCAGGCCGAAAACTGCGCACGCGCCACCAGCGCCCTCAACAGCTTGAAAAGCGGAATACGCGTCATGACGACCGGCAGCGACGGCCAGCGCGCTTACTTATCGGACGAAGATCGCGCAAAACAGGAAGCGCAGCAGCAAAGCGTGGTCGATAGTTGCAAATAAACAGGTTTCTTGCCCGATGTCTTGCCCAACTCCGTCAGGCGGCGCCAGCGCTGCGTTTCGCTGCGCGCCGCCGCCGTGACTCCATCGGGTTGGCAAGTAATGGACGGTATATTTCAACCCGGTCATGATCGTGCAGCGCGGTGTCGAGCGATTTCAGCTTGCCGTAGAGTCCGACCCGGCAAACCGACACGTCAATTTCCGGCGCCTGACGCAACACGCCGCTGGCGTCGATTGCCTGATGCAAGGTAGATCCGGCCGGAAGCACGACATCCAGCAGGATTTGCCGTTCTGGCGTTGCGTAACAAACCTGCACCTTGAGTTGCGGATCAGCCATAGATTATTTCGGCCTGCTTGCAAAAAGAATCGACAAAGCTGTTTGCTATCATGTTAAATACCGGTCCGATGATTTTATCCAGTATTTTGCTTGAAAATTCGTAATTCAACTCAAACTCAATCTTACAGGCATCTGCGCGCAAAGGTTTGAAGACCCAGCTGCCTTCCAGTTGCCTGAACGGCCCGTCAACCAGATGCAGTTTAATGGAGTGCGGAAACACATTCTTGTTGCTGGTGGTAAAAGTCTGCTTGATGCCATGAAAATTGATGGCCACACTGGCGACCACGCTTTCGGGATCACGGTGTTTAACCGCGGAACCCCCGCACCAGGGCAGAAATCGCGGATAATCCTCCACTCTATCGACCAGCGTAAACATTTGCTCGGCGCTATATCCGACAAGTACCGTTTTATATACTGCTGCCATTAAGAACCGTTTGGTAGAATACAAAATTGCAATTTTAACCTATCCGCCCCTATTCCCCTTTCATGACCATAGTCGATAATAAAAAAGCCTTCCACGATTACTTCATTGAAGACCGCTACGAGGCCGGCATGGTCTTGCAGGGATGGGAGGTCAAGTCGATCCGCTCCGGGCGCGTGCAACTTAAAGAAGCCTACGTCATTGTGAAAGATGGCGAAATATTTCTTTTCGGCGCCCATATCAGCGCCCTTCCCACTGCCTCCACCCATATTCATCCGGAAGCGGTCCGCACGCGCAAATTACTGCTCAACGCCGAGGAAATCAAAAAACTGATCATCAAGGTCGAACGTGCGGGTTATACCTTGGTGCCCTTGAATTTGCATTATGTCCGGGGGCGCGTCAAGTGTGAAATCGGGTTGGCAAAAGGGAAAAAACAACATGACAAGCGCGAAACCGAAAAGCAACGCGATTGGGTCCGCGAGAAGCAGACCGTTATGAAGCAACACCAGCGCTGATTGGCGGTCGCCAATCTTCACGTAACTCTTCAGCCGTTGGGGCGAGTGCGGAGTGCGTTTTGGGGAGAGATCGCGTCTTCAAGTAGACGGACTTATTACCGCTGGTTACTTGCATCATGCGCATCCTGCTCGCACTTCATGGGATCGCTCGCGCTGTCTCTTTCCCCAAAACGCACTCCGCACTCGCCCCAACGGCTGAAGAGTTACATCTTCGCTAAACCAGTTGGCAAAAGCAACCGGCAAAAAAAATCCCCGGCAAGCCGGGGATTTTTGTGTTGCTTATTTTTGTTGCTTTTTATTGGCAACGCCAGCTTAGATGGCCTGAATGTTTGAAGCCTGCTTGCCTTTTGGGCCTGCAGTCACTTCAAAAGAAACCCGTTGGTTCTCTTGAAGGGATTTGAAACCATTCGACTGAATCGCCGAGAAGTGCGCGAACAAATCTTCGCCGCCTTCGTCAGGAGTGATAAAGCCGAAGCCCTTAGAATCATTAAACCATTTTACAATACCAGTTGCCATTACATTTCCTATTACAGTTAAATTGGGCTGTTGCCCGTTACATCGTTTCAGCCAAGAAAGGTATGACAGACTAATACTGCACTACCAGATCGAATCTCAACGATGGCCCATTATAACAGATATTTCCAAATAATTGGAATTTAGTTAATTAAATGCAGTCATCCCCAACTTTTAAGTCGCGCCCCTCTCTGGCGATGTTGTAAAGCAAGGCCGGGTTCGCGTAGTTCTCCGGGTGCTCCCATTCGTCGGCCAGAACCGGTAACGGCGAAATATTGATGCCAGTTTCCAACAATATGTCAAAAGCGACGTCAGCCATTGCCAACGTGGGTTTTAAACGCCGCTCGGACTCGTCTTGAAGAAGCACCGCGACATCGGCATCGCTATCATGGCTATGTGTTCCACGGGCGCGACTTCCATAGACAATCGCACCCGCCATATTGAAACGCCCGGCAATCAGCGTAAGAAAACGACGAACGGCTTCTTCGGTGTCACGGTCGATGCTGTTCATGGATGATTCCTCTGGCAGTGTTGCCAATAGATTTGATTGTGCAATACATTTGCGCAATACGCAAATCACTCACCATCCGTCTTTGCGCCTCCATTACAGCTTAACGATTGCAGCGCCTGACAACGGCTGCGCCGCATCGGCAATGTCAGATTATCACCAATTTACCAGCGTACCCTCCGCACCCAAAAAAATGGCGCTTACGAATATAAGCGCCATTTTTATGTTCAACGCGAAACGCGCTCAGTGGATTACGCTGACATTCAAATCGGCGCCGGTCTTTTCAATCGCCTCTTCCTTGGTAACACCTGGCGCAAGCTCCACCAACGCCAAGCCGCCCGGCGTCACGTCGATCACACCAAGATCGGTGATGATGCGGCTGACCACGCCAACGCCGGTCAGCGGCAAATCGCAGTTTTTCAATATCTTATGTGAGATAGAACCATCCTTGGCTTTGGCGACGTGTTCCATCAGCACCACCACGCGGCCTACGCCAGCCACCAGATCCATCGCGCCGCCCATGCCCTTGACCATCTTGCCGGGAATCATCCAGTTAGCCAGATCGCCTTTTTCAGAGACCTGCATCGCGCCCAATATGGCGATGTTGATCTTGCCGCCGCGGATCATCGCGAATGAATCGGCGGAGCTGAAAAACGATGCTCCCGATTGCGCGGTGACTGTTTGCTTGCCGGCGTTGATCAGGTCGGCATCCACCGCGTCGTCGGTGGGAAAAGGACCGATCCCGAGCAAACCATTTTCGGACTGCAACCAAACTTCGATATCTTTGGGAACGTAATTGGCAACCAGGGTCGGCAATCCGATGCCGAGGTTGACGTAAAAACCGTCTTCCAGTTCTTGCGCAGCGCGCGCAGCCATTTCTTCACGAGTCCATGCCATGTTTTTTCTCCGTGTTACTTTGCACTGACAGTGCGTTGTTCGATGCGTTTTTCCGGATGCGCGTTGTGTACGATGCGATGCACGAAAATGCTTGGCGTATGCACTTGATCGGGATCGATTTCCCCGACCTCCATCAAGTGTTCGACTTCAACGATGGTGATCTTGCCCGCCATTGCCACGCTGGGATTAAAATTGCGGGCCGTCTTGCGGTACAGCAGGTTGCCGGCCTTGTCGGCGATGTATGCCTTGACCAGCGACACGTCGGCCACCAGCGAGCGTTCCATCACATATTCATGGCCGTCGAAATCGCGCACTTCCTTGCCTTCAGCGACGACGGTACCGACCCCGGTGCGCGTGAAAAACGCCGGGATGCCGGAGCCGCCGGCCCGCAGTTTCTCGGCCAGCGTGCCTTGCGGCGTAAATTCAAGCTGCAGTTCGCCGGCCAGGTACTGGCGTTCGAACTCCTTGTTTTCACCGACATAGGAGGAGATCATTTTCTTGATCTGCCGGGTAGTCAGCAATTGTCCAAGACCGAAGCCGTCCACCCCGGCATTATTCGAAATGACGGTCAGATTTTTCACGCCGCTGTCGCGCAAGGCGGCGATCAATGCTTCAGGAATGCCGCACAAGCCGAAACCGCCGACCGCAATCGTCTGGCCGTCTTTGACGATGCCCGCCAGCGCGGAAGCAGCGTCTGGATATACTTTTTTCATATTAACCTTTTCCTTGCTAAAGTATCTTATACCGCCATTGCCCACTTGCTCCAGCGGCTGAAGACTCACAAATTTCTATTGTACACTCAGCCCATCGTCTGCTGTCATGATGGCGCCATTGATGAAGTGCGACTCTTCGGCGGCCAGAAATAACAACATGCCGTCCAGATCTTCCGGTTTGCCGACGCGCTTGCGCGGCAGCGAATCGATCAATTTCTTGCCTTGTTCGCTATTGAAATTCTCGGCATTCATTTCCGTGCCGATGAAGCCGGGGCAGATCGCGTTGACGTTGATGCCGTACCGGCCCCACTCCAGCGCCATCGATTTGGTCATATGCACGACAGCAGCCTTGCTCATGCAATAAATACCGAGTTGCGGCATCACCCGCAACCCGGCCACCGAGGCAATGTTGACGATGCGATGTTGCAGCTTGGGGTCGCCTTTGGCACGGGCGATCATGCGCTTTGCGGTTTCCTGCGCCACAAAGAATGCGCCGCGCTGATTGGTGTCCATCACATAGGCATAGTCGTCCGGGGTCACATCCAACAGGCGCCGGTTGACCGACACGCCGGCGTTATTTACCAGGATGTCGATCGGCCCGACTTCGGTTTCCGCATGGGCGATGGCGGACTTGATGCTGGCGTAATCGGCAACATCCAACTCCACGAAGTGCGCTGCGCCGCCGTCCGATTCGATTTCTGCGCGCAATTCCTTAAGGCGGTCGATACGGCGCGAAGCCAGCACTACCTGGGCGCCGGCTTGCGCCAGCACTTTGGCAAAACGCTCGCCAAGGCCGCTCGATGCGCCGGTGATCAGCGCGATTTTTCCTTCAAAATTTACTTCAATACCCACAAAATTCTCCCTGTTATTACACTGTTGCCGACGGCATGCCCGACAAGGTTACACGAAAGTCCCGGAATGTGGAGACTAAGGGCATAGATATGCGGTTAATTTATGGGCCGCGTGTCCGCGAAATTGGAACAGCAAAAAGCGGCTGCGGCGGCGAAAATTGATGCGATATTTGGTGACCCTTTTGATTATTTTTTGATGAAGCAACGATGCTTGATACTGTGGCGATCATGCGGTATGATTTCAAGCATTATGACCTTAATATCACGCACCAATACATCGATTTCCGGCGATAAATCGGTTACTATGGCTATATCCGATCAAATCTCTGTGACGAGAGTGCTAGACATGACTGAAGTGCTGGAAGGTTTTGCGCTACGCTTACGCGAACTGCGCAAGCAAAAAAATTTATCGCAAACACAACTGGGCCAATTAGCCGCGCTGCATTACACCCATATCGGGCGTTTTGAACGTGGCGCATCCAGGCCCGGCGGCGATACGCTCAAACGCTTGGCTGGCGCGCTAGGCGTGACCAGTGATTATTTGCTGGAAGGCGCAATTGACGATGTGGCCAAAGCGCATTTTTCCGACAGGGAATTGCTCAAGCAATTTCAAGAGGTGGAGCGTTTCCCGGATGAGGATAAAAACGTGGTCAAGAAACTGTTGGATGCGTTTATAACGAAGAGGCATCTGCAGGCGCTTGCCCGCTGATGAAAGAAAGGATATTGCCATGCAAGTAACTTTGAATTTGCCCGATGACGTGGCTCGGCGGGCGCAAGATGCAGGACTGCTGACGGTTGAAGCAGTACAGAAATTGCTGGAAGAAGCGATGCGCCGCGCCGCCGGACGCAAGCTGCTCTCAATGGCGGAAAGATTGCATGCCGCAGGCATTCCGCCAATGAGCGATGAGGCATTGGACGATCTGATTCACGAAGTGCGCAGCGAGCGAAAGGCGCTTAATGAGGGTCGTTCTTGATACGAATATCGTCGTCTCGGCCTTGGTGTGGGGCGGTGTGCCGTACCGGCTGCTGCAACTATGTCAGGCCGGCGAAATTGAAATTGTGACTTCCCCGGTATTGATCGCTGAATTGGCCGACGTATTGGCCCGCCCCCAATTTGCCCCACGCATCGCAGCACAGGATACGTCGGCAATCGCCTTGGTCACACAGTACCAGTCCTTTGTGCAATCCGTGTCACCGCAAAGCGTGCCCGCTGTTATCGCGGCCGACCCGGACGACGATCACGTTTTAGCGTGTGCTGTCGCAGGTCATGCCGATTTGATTGTGTCGAGCGACAAGCATTTGCATAGCTTGGGCGGACAGTACAACGGCATTCCCATCGTCAAAGCCAGCGAAGCAGTCAGAATCATCGAGGCAGGGTAGCAAACCAGAGGATGCGCCAGCCAAACCGAAAGTCGCTAAGGCAAAAATAAGTCCACCTCTTAGCCGCCAATCTTGTTCGGCGCCGATGTTCAGGTCGTGGCCGAAGTTGCTGTAGCTGTCGACTTGCATCGACAGCACTCTTCCCGAGGCGTCGACGTTGTAGCTGGTGTCGCTGATCACCGCCACCGACGTGTTGACCTGCCCGGCCAGCCCGACTTGTTCCAGGTAATTGTCTTGGTTGGTTTGCGTGCCTTGCGGCACCCACACGCTTTCGGTTTCCGTGCCGGTCAGCACTTCGTCGCCTTGGGCGTAGGTGTTGGTGGTGCGCGTGCCGATGGCGGCGCCGAAGCCGCTGGTCTGCTGGATCACGCTGCCGGCGGCATCGTAGCCGATCGTGGTTTGCCACAGGTTCGGCACGTTCAGCTTGGTGCCGGCGCTCAGGACGGTGTTTTCACCTACGTTGCCCAGCGTGTCGCCGGTGGCGACGTCGCCCACCGTTTCGCTGAGCAGTTGGCCGAACGTGCCGCAGGTTTACGTGGGAAGGATGCTACGCTACCGCAGCCACCCTTTCGCCATGAAAGTATAAAGCACGCCAAGCATCAGCACCAACGTGCCGAATGCGACCTGCCCGAGCGTAACCGGCCACGGCCCCTCGACCAGATTCATGCCTAGCAAGCCTCCTACGATTGCCGGGATCAGCGCAAGCGTGGTGACGATCGCCATCAGCCGCATGAAACGGTTCGTGTCGCGCGCAGCGATATCAAGGTGCAGTTCGATTATCGACAGCACCGACTCGCGGATATTATCGGCCGTCTCATAAAGATAGTCCGCTTCTTCGGCGAGTTGCTCAATCGATTCCCGCTGATCCGGGCCAAGCC